>JAYUYY010000058.1:0-3057 GCA_043752225.1 Sandaracinaceae bacterium
CGAATACAAACGCCGCCAGATGCCGCCGGGTTTGATCGTGACCAGCAAAGCGTTCGGCCCCGGGCGTCGCTATCCGATAGCGCAGCGCTATCGGGACTAGGTGATAGGGAGAACGTCGCCGTTCTCCCACCCGTCGGGCAAAGCCTCAACTTCAACAAGGCGCGGCCCCTCCCTCTCACGAGGTGAGCGAAGCTCACGACGCGATGTGCTACCCGCATCAAGTCAGTCGACGTTGCGGCCGAGCTCGAGCGGGACGCTGAGCTTCTCTTCGCCGCGGCGGATCTGCAGCACGATCTTGTCGCCCGGCTGCTTGCCATCGAGCGCCACGTTCAAGTCTTGCGTGGCCTTCACGGGCGCCGCGTCGATGCCGACGATCACGTCGCCGAGATGGATGCGACCCGATGCCACCTCTTGAGAGGTGGGGATGAGGCCGGCTTTGGCCGCGGGCGATCCGTCGACCACGTGCAGCACGAGCACGCCGCGCACGCCGAGGCGGCGCGCGATCTCGTCGTCGGCGAGCTCGACACCCATCACCGGGCGCACTTCGCGCCCGTATTGAATGAGCTGCGGGACGATGCGCGCGATGGTGTCGACCGGCACCGCGAAGCCGATGCCCGCGGACGCGCCCGAGGGGCTCAAGATCGAAGTGTTGATGCCGATCAAGCGGCCCGCGCTGTCGAGCAGCGGCCCGCCCGAGTTCCCTGGGTTGACCGCGGCATCCGTTTGGATCGCACCGTGGATCGGCAATCCCGCGAGCCCCGGGATCTCGCGGCCGAGGCCGCTGATCACGCCGGTCGAGAGCGTGTAGTCGAGACCGAACGGGCTGCCGATCGCGAACACCGCTTGGCCGACGACTAGGTTCGTCGAGGTGCCGATCGGCAGCGCAGGCGCGCGACCGATCGCACCGGTGATCTTCAGCACCGCGAGATCTTGGCGCGGCGAGACGCCGATCAGCTGCGCGTCCCACACGCTTTGATCGGCGAGCGTGACGCGCGCGCCGCGTGCGTTCTGAATGACGTGCGCGTTGGTGACGATGTGCCCCTGATCGTCCCAGACCAGACCCGAGCCGGTGCCGGTCGGCACCTCGAGCGCGCGCAAACGAAACATGTCGGTGCGAACTTCGAGCGTCGTGATGTGCGCGACCGACTGCGATGCTTTGCGGAACAGCTCGACGGTGGTCTTCTCCTGCTCGGAGAGATCACCGCGTGGCACGACCAGCGGCTGTTGTGGCGGGCCCTCGAAGCGCGGCTGCAAGCGCTCCTCGAGCTTGTACATGCGCACCGCGAGCAACCCGACCGTCGCGAGCAGCAACAAGAGAACGATCCGAGAGAGCCAATCGCGCATACGCCGCAAGCCTTCTTAAGCAGAGCGACTACGGACAGCCGGTCGGCGCCGGTGCGCCGGCCACGATCCACTGCTCGATCGAGTCGACCAACGTGGGATTGGTCGCGATCAACGGCATCGGATCGCTGAGCGGCATGTACGAGCCGCACGCGGGCGGATTGTTGCTGAGCTTGTCGAGCAAGAGCGACTCCGCCGGCATGCTCGGCACGACGACCGTCCTGCCGGTACACATCGTCGTGACCGTAGCCGCGCCGGAGACTTTCAGGTAGCTGCCGCAAATATCGGTCATGTCGCCGAGCACAAAGCCTCCGCCTGCACCCGCAGTCGCGGGGCTATGGCAGGTGACGCACTTGGGCGCGAGCGCGGGCCAGATCGCATTCCACGTCGCTTCGGTCGTCGTCGCAGGCGGAGCGGGCACGATCTCGGCACCGCAGGCGAGCCAGTTGCGCACGGCTTCTTTGTCCATGCCGGTCAGCTCGCCTGCGCCAGACGGCGGCGGTGGCGGCATCGCGCCGCTGTCGATCAGCTCCCACATCTCTTCAGCCCAATCGACGACGTGGGTGCCCGCGCGCGTCGCGACCGCGATCGCTTCGGGCGTAGCCGCACCGGGCAACACGTCGAAGTCGAGCCCAGCCGGTGCGCCGAAGCGCAGCTCACCGGTCGCGCTCTGCGAGTGGCAACGACCGCTGGCGCACGTCGTGCCCACGATCGCTTGACCGGTGTGCGCGACGAGCACGCCGTTCTGCACGCCGCCGCCGAGCATGGTCATGTCGCATTCGCCGAGGTCCGTCCCGCAACCTCCCAGCGCTAGCAAGCCGATCGCCGTGAGCATCGGTTGCCCATACGCCGCGATCGTTCGCGACCAGACTCTTTGCGAAACCGCCATGTACCCGTCTCCTACTATTTCTTCTTCGCTGCCGCGCGCGCCTTCAAGCGCTCGCGCATGCGCACACCGAGCTCGAGCTTGTTTTCTTGCCGCGCGCGACCGATCGCGAGCGCGCCGGCAGGTACGTCTTGCGTAACCGTCGTGCCGGTCGCGACGTAGCCGTCTTTGTGCACGGTGACCGGCGCGACGAGCTGGCTGTCGCTGCCGATGAACACGTTGTCCTCGAGCACCGTGACGTGCTTTGCGTAGCCGTCGTAGTTGCAGAAGATGGTGCCCGCGCCGACGTTCACGTTCTCGCCGATCTCGCCGTCGCCCAGATACGCGAGGTGGTTGGCCTTCGAGCCGCGGCCGAGCGTGGTCTTCTTGGTCTCGACGAAGTTGCCGACGTGCGATTCCGGGCCGAGCTTGGAGTGCGGCCGCACGTGCGAGAACGGCCCTACCTGCGCGCGCTCGCCGATTTCGCTCTCGCTCGCGATCGTGTACGGCAAGAGCTTCGCGCCGGCATGCACGATCACGTCGCGTAGCACGCAGCCGGTATCGATGTGCGCGCCGGTCGCGATCGCGCAGCGCCCGCGCAAGTGCACGTGGCTCTCGATCACGACGTCGGCCGCGACGTCCGAGTCGTAGTCGATGAAGGTGCTCTCCGGATCGCGCACGGTGACGCCGCTGCGCCCGAGCTCGCGCGCGCGGCGCAAGCGCAGGACGCGCTCGCGCGTCACCAGCTCGTGGCGATCGTTGACGCCGTGCAGCTCTTCTTCCGGCCAGGCGAGGTCTGCGACCACCGAGCCGTGAGCCGCGAGGCTGACCAGGTCCGTCAAGAGCAGCTC
>JAYUYY010000059.1:0-3053 GCA_043752225.1 Sandaracinaceae bacterium
CGCTCGCGGTCACGACCGGCTGCGCGATCGACGGCGCGTGCATCGAAGAAGGCGCGCACGATCCCGACAACGACTGCATGCGTTGCAAGTCGAGCACGGCGACAAACGAGTATTCCCCCGCCACGCTCGGTGCAATTTGCACGACCGACGATCCGATGCGGATCGTGCTCGAGTGCAGCGCCGATGGAGAGTGCGGCACGCCGTACTGCGACGTGCGCGATTGCTGGAGCGTGATGCCGAGCGGTCAAACCGCGTGCAGCCTCGAGGGCGGCATCAGCGCGTGCCCGGGCCTTGCGGGCTCTGCGAGCTGCGAGGACACGCCGGGTTGCGGACAAGACGCGCAGTACCTAGCGGACGCGCCGCGCACGTTCGCGACGAGCACCGCCCAAGGCGACGCGCTCGTCACCGATTCGCACACCGGCTTGGTTTGGCAAGGCACGTTCACCGACTGCGTGAGCGGCGACATCTACTGTCCGCAAAACGACGCAGTGCTGCACTGCTTCCGCCTCGAGTACGGCGGCTTCACCGATTGGCGGCTGCCCACGATCGATGAGCTGCTGGCGCTGATCGAGCCCGGCAACCTGACGCCCGCGACGCTGTTTCCGGAGACCACGCCCACGTGGCAAGCGTGGTCGGCCACCACGTTCGTGAACAACGCCGATCAAGCCTGGATCATCACGACCGACGCCGCGGCCAACGCCGCGATCTTCGACAAGATCAACAGCGGCTTCGCAGCACGCTGCGTGCGCGGCGCGGTCGTCACGCGCGACGCTGCTGAGCGCTTCGCCACGCTCACCTTGGAAGGCGAGGAGCGTGTGCTCGATCGCTCGACCGGCCTGAGCTGGCAGCGCACGGGCATCGCCGAGGCTCCGGGCAAGACCTGGATTGAGGCGCTCGCGTACTGCGAAGACCTCGAGCTTGCGGGCGAGACCGACTGGCGGCTGCCCGACTACCACGAGCTGCTGAGCCTGGTCGACTTCGACCGCTTCGATCCCGCGTCGGCACTCCCCGGCGCGACCAGCGAGAGCTTCTGGTCCTCGAGCCACTCGACCATTCCGGCAAGCGACGGCGCCGCGCTTCCAGTTGAATTCGAAGGGAGCTACGTGATCGTTCCGTTCCCGCCGGGCATGACGTCGCACTACGCCGTGCGCTGTGTGGAAGGCAGTGATTGAGCGCGTGGGTCCTCACGCGCGAGAACCGTCGCTGATCCACCTTCCTTTGCACGGCTCACGCGTGAAGGTGCTCAAACAACCACATCAAGATCGCAGAGCTTAGAGTGCAATAATCGCGAACGGTGGATCGCGAACGCGGCTCTCAAGCTACCCCGGGATCAGCGCACCGCATCGCAGGGCGCTACCTCGTCGAAGACACGCTCGGACAGGGCGCGGTTGGATCGGTGTACCGCGTACACGATGCGCGCGGCGACGTTCGTGTCGCGCTCAAGCGCGTGCGCCTCGACGGCAGCTCCGCGCGCGGTGCACGCCAACGCCGCTTGCTCGAGCGCGAGTTTCACACCCTCGCGCAGCTCCGCCATCCGCGCATCATCGAGGTCTATGACTACGGCCTCGACGAAGACGGCCCCTACTACACGATGGAGCTGCTCGACGGCAACGACCTGCGCAGCCGCGGCCGGATGGATTGGCGAAGCGCGTGCGCTCTCTTGTGCGACGTCGCGTCATCGCTCGCGATCTTGCACTCGCGCGGGCTGATCCACCGCGACGTCTCCGCGCGCAACGTGCGCTGCACGACCGAAGGCCGCGCCAAGCTGATCGACTTCGGCGCGATGATGCCGATGGGGCTCGCCAAGGATGTCGTCGGCACGCCGCCGTTCATCGCGCCCGAAGCGCTGCAGCTGCAAGTGCTCGACGCGCGCGCGGATCTGTTCGCGCTCGGTGCGCTCGGCTACTTCATGCTGACCGGCCGCAACGCGTATCCGGCGCGCAAGCTCGCCGAGCTGCGCGATATCTGGCGCACCGCACCGACTCCGCCGAGCCGCGTGGTCAAAGACACGCCCGAAGCGCTCAGCCGCTTGATCGTGCAGCTGGTCGCGCTCGATCGCAGCAGTCGCCCCGATACCGCCGCCGAGGTGATGCAGCGGCTCTCGACGATCGCCGACTTGCCGCTCGATGAGCACGTCTCGGTCAGCCGCTCGTACTTGTCGACGCCCGCGCTCGTCGGCCGTGAGCGCCAGCTGCTCGCGCTGCGCCGGCGCGTGCTCTCGCTCGCGCGCGTCGAAGGCGGCACGCTGCTAATCGAGGGCTCCGCCGGCAGCGGACGCTCGCGCTTGCTCGACGCCTGCGTGCTCGAGGCCAAGCTGGTCGGCGCGACGGTGGTGCGTGCCGATGCCAGCGATGCAGTGTCCGGCGAGCTCGGCGTCCTGCGCGCGATCGGCGAACAGCTCACGCAAGCGTTTCCCGATCGGGCGCGCGCCATCGGCCGACTCCAAGCCGACGTGCTGGGCGCTGCGATTCCGGCGCTGGCGCTGGACGGCTTTGACGAGGCTCGCGCCGAGCTGCCCGAGCGCGGTCGGCTGCTGCGCGAGCTGCGCGACTTCGTGATCGAGCTCTCGCGCGGCCAGCGCTTGCTGATCGCGGTCGACGACGTCGATCAGATCGACGAGCTCTCCGCCGCTTGGCTCGCCGCGCTCGCCCACAAGATCGGCAAGCACGCGATCGTGATCGCGGCCACCGCCAGCAAAGACGCCGACTTCACGAGCGTGGCGCAGCTCAATGTGCTCAAGGATGCGGCTACGTGCATTCCTTCCGAGCCGCTCGACTCGCCGCAGACCGAAGCGCTGCTCAAGTCGGTGTTCGGCGATGTCGCAAACCTCGATCTCGTCACCGGTCGCATCTACGCGCTCGCGCAAGGCAGCCCGCGAACCACGATGGAGCTCGCGCAGCACCTCGTCGACCGCAACCTCGCGCGCTACAGCGGCGGGACTTGGTCGCTGCCGGAAGCGCTCGACGACGGGGATCTCCCGCGCGACTTGCTCGCTTCGCTCGCCTCACGCCTGCTCGGGCTCGCGCCCCAAGCGCGCACGCTCGCCGAAGCGC
>JAYUYY010000060.1:0-7791 GCA_043752225.1 Sandaracinaceae bacterium
GGCGTGAGCCTGTTGTCGAGGCGAACGAAGAAGTCGGCGTGGGTCGCCTTGGCGAAGCCCGACAGGACCAACGAGAACGCTCCTAGTGCGAGGAGCTTGCTGAGATGCTCAATCATGAAGAATGCCTTTGAACAAATGATTGTAGATGCAGCGCTCTTCACGCCGCACAGTGTGCCCCTGTAGTTGCAACGCGCGGGCCATTCGCGGGCGGCGCGCAATGCGCCGCAAACGGCTGCGCTTAGCCTGACCGCGCGTCCGCCCGATGGTCGGGCTGACCATCAACGATGGTCAGCGTTGCGCGCTACGGCTCGAAGGTGGCAGCTGTGAATCGAAAGTTATCGATCACGCGTTGCGCGCCGGAAACTGTGGCCATGCGCTGCTGAGCTTGGCGAGGATCATGCTTTGAAGCGGTGCTGGGAGTCGATTGGTCGTCTGACCGAGGAAATTTGATTCGCGGTCGTGTCTGAGGTGGTGCCGAGCGTGGCGAGGGTCGACGAAGGAAGAGTGGATCCGCTTTTGAGGAGAGCGTCGCCGCACACGGCGCCAGAGCGGGCGCGAGGTCGGATCAAATCCCCTCGGTCAGACCACTAGGTCACCGCCTACGCCTTCACCATGCGTGCCGCACGTGTTGGTGCAGCCGAGGTCGGGCGCTGGCACGCAAGCGGGATCGGCATCGAGGCACAAGTTGACGAATTCGCCCTCCGCTTCGAATCCGAAAGTCTCGCAGGTGATGTCCTCCTCCACCTGGCTCAGGCACAGATCGCGCGCACACCCGATCGGATCCGAGCCCGTGCTCGAGCTGTCACACTGCTGAGCGCAATCCCCCGCGATCTCACCTGCTGCCTGGCAGGCGCCGACGCTGCACTGCGATCCAGCGCAGAAGCGCAGCTGGTTCTGGCAAAGCGCTTCGCAATACTGCGCGCACACTTGATCGAGGGTTTCGCCCGCACAGGCCGCTCAGGCGTCACGCCGCATCGCTCATCCCGCTGTTGTCGCGCCCCGCGTCCTCGGCTGCATCCGCAAGGTTATCTGCGTCATTCCCCGAGCTGTCTCTGTCGCAAGCGCATAGCACCGCGAGCATGGCAATCTGATAGCGACACAGACGCTTCATAGCGTCTGCAAATCCATGCTGGACCGTACACTGAACCAAAGCACTAGAAACATGGGTTCCTTCGTCGCATTGCATATTCGTAGTCAGGACATCGAACGCCTGCGGGCTCCCATTTCCGCGTGGCTCGCGTCTCACGGCTTTGACCCCGCCGAGCAGCTAAGCGCAGCGCCACTCCCGGAGTACGGCTTGGGCGGTACATCGAAGACCGCATCGCTGGGCCGGCTCAATGCCGAGTGGAGCATCTTGCTGTTCGATGGCATTCAGCTCGGAGGCAAGCTGATCGACGATGAGCTGCCGCGTCCGTTCGCCGAGCGCGTGAGCGAGCGTGTCGTGCTGTTCATGGCGCAGACCAACAGCAGCTTGTTACAGCTCGTCGTCTTCGACGGTCCGAGCCTCGTGCGCAGCATCATGGTGGGGGATGGTCAAAGTCTCACGAACGAAGGAGCGCGCTTGCCCGGTGAACGCGCCAACGCCTTGTCCTTTGATCACGAGACAGAAGACGATCCACCTTCGCCGATGGAGGACGCCGAAGCGATCCGCGCAGCGATGGGCTTACCGCTCTGGCCGGAGCTGCCGCTCGCGGGTCCGGTCTACGTTTGGAAGCGCAAAGGCTTGTTCGCTCGCATGCTAGGCAAGTAGCGCATCGCATCGCCCGCGCGCTGCCGCGTCACCGCGTCCCGTGCTTCACCGCTGCCAGCTCGACGTACGTCCACCTCCCGCATCTGGCGCGCGCTCCCAGCGAGCAATGCTAGGCTCTGAGCATGCTGTCCGAGCTTCCAGGATGGGTTATCGATAGCGACGACTCGGTGCGCGCCGAGGTCACGTCGATCCCCTTCCGGAAGACACGGTGGCCGCGCTCGCGCGGCTTCGTAAAGCGGCAGGTTGCCTCGATGATCGCTTGTAGTTTCACATCCATTCCGCCATGCGCTCCGCCATCATTAGCGTTGGCAAGTGGATGTTGCTCGAAGGCACCGTGGGCATGAGGCTCGCGTCGACGACGTAGAGATCCTCGAGGCCGAACACGCGACCGCGGCCATCGACCGCCGCGTTCTCGCTCGGCGCCTCGCCCATCGGCACGGTGCCGCAAGGGTGATAGCCCGAGTCACACAACCGCGGGATGAAGCGGTCGAGCCAGCGATCGCTGCGCAGCACCGCGGGCCACGGCAGCACGGCGCGTCCGATCGAGCGGAACGCGCGCGTCTCGAGCAACGCGAAGCAACGCTGCAGCGACTTGCGTGCGAGCTCGCGGTCCTGCGCGTCTGCGAAGAAGCGCTGGTGAATGACCGGCTTGCTGTTTGGGTTTGCGTCCAAGTAACGCAGCTCGCCGTGTCCACGCGGCTTACCGACCTGCGTGACCAAGCCGAACATCGCAGGTCTGTTCGGCGTGAGCGTGAACGAGGCCGGCTGCAACATCATGTCGGCGCGGTGATCGCAAACGCCGGACGAAAACCTAAATGCGGTTTGGATCAGTGGCGCTTCGCGATCGACTTGGAAGCCGTTGCGCGGCAGCACGAAGATGCCGGTGCCGGGATGATCGAGCAGGCGACGCCCAACCGCGGGTGCGTCGATCACGGGCTCGCATTGCAGCCTTCGCACTTCGCGATCGGGGCCGACGCCGGAGCGCAGCAAGATCCCCGGCGTGTTGATCGCGCCGGCGCACAGGATCACGCGGCTGGCTTCGATCACCGCGACGCCGTTGCCTGCTTCGATCTCGATGCCGATCGCGCGTTTGCCTTCGAACAACACGCGGCGCACCAAGGTACGCGCACGGATCCTCAAGTTGGCGCGCGCGCGCACCGCGGGTGTTAGATACGCCTCGGCCGCGCTGATCCGCCGACCGTCGATCTTGTTCATCGCGTGCGGTCCAAAGCCAGCTTTGCCGGGCGCGTTGCTGTCGGGGCAGCGCTCGTAGCCGAGCTCTTCGCACGCTTCCATGAACGCGGCTTGCACCGGCACGAGCTCCGCTTGCGTGTGACGCCGTACAGGCAACGGGCCGTCGCTGCCGTGGAAGTCGTCGTGGAAATCGAGATCGCGCTCGAGGCGTTTGAAAGCAGGCAAGCACGCATCGAAGCTCCACTCGGAGAGGCCGAGCGCGGCCCACTCGTCGAAGTCCTCCGGTTGTCCGCGCAGCGCGATGCAGGTGTTGACTGCGGACGAGCCGCCGACCACGCGGCCGCGCGGCAAGCGCGAGAGCAGCGCTTGGATGCTCGGCTTGTGGCGGTAGCCCCAGTCGTGCGCTTGCATCGAGTTGCGGCGACCGTCGCTGAGGTCTCCTGGGAGCTGCTCTGGCAGGTAATCGGGGCCCGCTTCGATCAGCAGCACCTCGCGATCGGCTCGCTGTGTCAGGCGCGCGGCGAGCACTGCACCGCTCGAGCCGGCTCCCACGATCACGATCGGACGCGACATGCCGCGAGCGTACCGCAGGCACGGCGTACTGCCGTGGGCGGGCAAGACGACGTTCGACGATCTGCAAAGCCACTAGCGGCGCATCCGAAGCCGCGTCGGTTGCGTGCCAAGAGTCATCAGCTCGAGGAACGCCTGCGCGATTGCTTTCACCGACGCGCCGGGTGAAGCCGCCATGAAGTCGCCCGCGCCCATCAGCGCGCCCCACAGCATGTACGCGTCGAGCTCAAGATTGCCCGGGCGATACATTCCCGCCTGCACGCCGAGCTCGAGCTCCGCGACCACGTCGGTGACCATGCGGTGGTACGCATCCCGCGCTTTGCGCGCCAGCTCGCGATCGCGCCCGTTAGCGACACCGACCAAGAGATTCGTGAGCATGCGATACGAGGCGAAGCTGCCGAGCACTGCACTCGCGCGGTAGTACGCGCGCCGCGTCAGATCGGGCTCGCGCTTGCCCGCGTCGCGCTTGTCCTTCGGCACCACCAAGAGCCGGATGTGATCGATGCACTCGATGAACAACGCTTCTTTGCTCTCGAATGATTGATAGAGCGCGGCTTTGCTTAGACCGACCTCGCGCCCAACATCGGCGAGTCGAACGCTCTGGTAGCCGTGCTGTGCGAACAAGCGCGTGGCTGCTTCGAGGATCGCGGTGCGCCGCGGATCGTTCTGTGAAACCGGTGCGCTCGACTCGCTGGTCTTCGCGCGCACCGGGCCCGCAGACGTCGGACGCGAAGACGTGCGCGAGCGCAGACGCGCTCGGATCTCGGTGAGGGGCACGTGCTCCTCGCGCAGCCTGCGTACGGCCAACAGTGCTTCGAAGTGCTGCGTATCGAACAGGAAGAGCCTCGGCCCGAGCTTGCGCGGTGCAGGCAAGAGCCCGAGGCGTACGTAGTGCTGGATGCTCGAGCGCGACACACCGGTCTTGCGCTCGAGATCGCCGATCTTCAGCTCGTTGTCGCGGCGCGCTATGGAGCTAGGCATCGCCCGATCGTGCCCGAACGGATAGCGCAAAAATACTCAAGGTCAGCACAAAGTACGGTTTGAAGCGCATAAATCGCGCGCCTACTGTAGACCCATGAGTCATGTCGTACGAAATTCATGGGCGATATCGGGCGGTCTCGTTGTGCTGATCGCGGGCGCGCTCGCGTGCAGCGCGGAGGCGCCGGAGCAAAACGACAGCGCCTACAACGACGGCGTCGTGCCCGTCGCGGGCGCGAGCGCAGGTGCAGCGGGGATTGGCAGCGGCGGCAGCTCCGCCCCGATGATCGTGCCGATGCCCGACGCAGGCGGCTCGATGACCGGAGCGCCGCAGCCGGACGCGGGCAGCATGATCGAGGCGGACTCAGGTGTGGGCGCGATGGCCGGCACGACCGCTGGTGTCGGCGGCGCTGCGGGCGACACGGCCACAGCGGGCGCAGCCGGTGAAGCCCCCGAGCCATGCGTGAAGGGCAGAGTCCACGGCAGCCAAGTCGTGTTCATCGGCGACTCGTTCCTCGCCGCGCCCACTAGCGCGATCGCATACGAGCTCGAGACGCTGATGCAGACGAGTGGATCGACTGCGTACAGCGCGACACCGCGCTTTCGCCAGCTGGTCGGCACCACGATGCAGCAGGTCGTCGGCCAATACGACACCGAGCACATGCTCAACCCCGACATCAAAGTGGTGATCGCCAATGGCGGCGGCAACGACGTGCTCGTCACCAACCGCAGCTGCCTCACGCAAGCGCCGCCCGAGAACGTGAGCTGCACTACGACCATCGAGAACGCGCTCAACTTTGCGTCGCAGCTGATGCAAAAAGCGGAAGCCGATGGTGTCGAGCACCTCGTGTACTTCTTCTATCCGCACGAGCCGACGCAGGGTTTGTTTCAAGGCACTGCGCCCACGATCAACGAGTCGCTCGACTACACCGAGCCGATGGCGCGCGCGCTGTGCGAAGCCAGCCCGATCTGTACGTTCGTCTCGCTGAGCGAAGCCGCTGGTGACAGCCCCGGCAGCGGCTACGTCGAACGCGGCTACATCAACCCCAACGATGTGCATCCGTCGCCGGCCGGTTCGAAGTTCTTCGCCGAAGCGATTTGGGACGCGATGGTCGAACGCTGCATCGCGCAGTGAGCCTATTTCGCGATCGCCGGCTCGGGCTTGCGTCCCAGGCTTTTGATCGCGTGCTCGAGCTGGAGCAGCTCGCTCTGCAGGGCGACGCGCAGCACGGACTCACGGCCGGCCAGGTTCTCGCGCTCGCCCGGATCGCCGGGGAGCGCGAAGAGCTGCACGGTCTTGTTCGCGTGGTCGAGGATCAGCTTGAACGGCCAGCGTAAGTAGCCGTGCTTCTGCGCGGCGAAGCGCTCGCACTCCATCAGCTGGGGGCGGTCGAGCAGCGCCTCGGACCGGAGCGCAGGCACCAGGCTGCGGCCCATGAACGGCACCTCGCTCGCGATCCCGAGCGCGTCGAGCAAGGTCGGCGCGAGGTCGAGCAGGCCCACCGTCGTCTCGACCGTGTGCGGCGTGCTCGGCGCGCGCTTGGGCAGGCGCATGAAGAGCGGGACGTGCACGGTCTCGTCGTAGAGCGCGCTGGCGTGAAAGCTTCCGCCGTGCTCGCCGAACTCTTCACCGTGATCTGCGTGCACGATCATCAGCGTGTCGTCGAAGAGCCCGCGCTGCGTGAGCGCGGCGCGTAGGCCGGCGAGCTGTGTGTCGACGTGCCGCAGCTCGCTGTCGTAGCGCTCTTCCGGACCTTGGCCCTGGGCCGCTGCGTCGCGCGCTTCGTACGGCGCGTGCGGATCCATGAAGTGCAGCCACAAGAAGAACGGCCGCGACCGATCGCGCGCGTCGAGAAAAGCCGCGGCGCGCTCGACCATCGGCACGTGTGCGAGACCCGAGACGCCGATGCCGGCGCTGCGGTAGGCGGACTCGTCCACGTGCTCGAAATCGGCGGTGAGCCCGGCGTCGCGGAAATAATAGATATAAGACGCGACCGTCGCGGTCTCATACCCGCCGCGCTTCAGCACGTCGATCAGGCTGTCGCCGTTGCGTTCGTCGGGTACGGGCGTCGCCTTTTTGAAGCTGAGCGGATCGCGCGCCATGCGCTCGCCGTCGGCGAAGCGGATGAACTTGAAGTCCGCGGTCGCACCGACGTAGCTGTAGTGCAAGTGCGAAGGCAAGCGCCCGTACAGCACGGCGCTCATCGAGTGGATCGTCCAGCAGCTCGGTGCATACGCGCGCGTAAAGCGCGTGCTCTCGCCCGCGAGCGCCTCGAGGTTTGGCATCAGCGCTTGCGGCGCACCACCCGCCTGCCAGCGATCCGCGCGCATCGAGTCGATCGTGACGAGCACCACGTGGGCGCCCTTGGCGAATCCGCTCGGCGCGCGCATCGGCATCGGCGCGACTTGAGCCAAGAGCGCCGGATCGATCGCAGCGACGCGCGGGCCGTTCGTCGTGTCATGGATCGCGAGGATGCCGGTGACGCGATCGAGTGCGTGCAGCTCGTGCGCGAGCAGCGTCGATTCCTCGAGCGCGTGCACGCGCAGCACCGGATCGGTCGTGATCCGCGCGAGGCTCACGCCGGTGAGCCCAAATAGCGCGAACGCTGCGATCGCGAGCACCGAGATCGGTTGCTGACGCGCGCGCACGCTCGCCGCGTGCCATGGGCCCTCGAGCAAGGCGAACGCGCAGAAGCAGAGCAGCAGCGTGAGCGCGGTCAGCGCTTGGTGATGCTGGCGTAGAGCCGCACGTACAAAGTTGCATTGGCCGCGTGCAGCGCGACCGCGAGCGCGAGCGCGAACCCGCCGAGCAGGTTGCGCACTGCGCGGCCGGACGCGAGCCGCGCAGCTCCGCTGCGGATCGAGGCGGGCACGAGCGACGCGACCAGCACCACGAGCGGCACCAACAAACACAAGAACAACAGCGCAAGGCAGAGATTGCCAAGACCGAGCCACCACAACGCGCCGGGCGAGACGTCATGCGTCAGCGCGAGCCCGAGCAGATCGAGCAGCGCCGCGAACACCGCGCTCAGCGCGCAGCTCGCGAGCAAGCGGGTGGCGAGCTGCGTACGATCCATCGGGGGGAGGCGCGCGCGCTGCCCAATCAACGCGGGCGCGCCGCCATGCTGAACGCTCGGGACGTGGGCCGTCAAAGAAACGCTCTAGACCGATGGCGCTGCCGGGATCTCGAGGCCTGGCCCAACGCTCAGCAGTGTGTCGAGCCGTCGCTGGCTCGCTTCGAAGTGCTGCGCGGCGAGCGCGTGCGTGGCGCTCGCGCCGAGCACGCCGTGAGCCTCGAG
>JAYUYY010000061.1:0-7786 GCA_043752225.1 Sandaracinaceae bacterium
TGCCCGACAGCGGCACGGCGCTTCCCGACAGCGCAACGCCCGACCTCGACGCTGGCACCGCTGGCTAGCCAGCCGGCGCGAAAAACGAAAAAGCCGACGTGCCTATGAAGGCGCGCCGGCTTTTTGCTCTGGGGTGAATGACGGGGATTGAACCCGCGACTCCCGGTACCACAAACCAGTGCTCTGCCACTGAGCTACACTCACCGAAAGCGCGGGGACTTTAGCGAGCTTGCGCGAGATGGCAAGAGGACGGGTGCTCCCGGACGCGAGGTCGGATCAAATCCCTCGGTCAGACCACTAATCCCGGCTGTCTTTCGAGTCGCGATCGACGACCAGGCCGTCGCGCACGCGCACCGTGCGCTGCGCGAAGTCCGCGACCTCGGCGTCGTGGGTCACGATTAAGATCGTAAGCCCGGTTTCGCTGCGCAGGTCCGAGAGCAGCTTGAGGACCTCCTCGCCGGTGCGCGTGTCGAGCGCGCCGGTCGGCTCGTCGGCGAGCAGGAGCGTGGGCTTATTGGCGAGCGAGCGCGCGATCGCGACGCGCTGCTTCTGACCACCCGAGAGCTGCGAGGGCTTGTGCTGCATGCGATCGCCGAGGCCCACGCGCTCGAGCAAGTACGCGGCGCGCTCCATGCGCTCCTTCGGCCCGAGGCCCGCGTAGAAGAGCGGCATCGCGACGTTCTCGAGCACCGTCGAGTCGGGCAACAAATGAAACGCTTGGAACACGAAGCCGAGGTAGTGCAGGCGCACCCATGCTTGCTCGGCGCGCGTCAGCGTCGAGACATCGCGGCCGCCCAAGATGTAGAGACCGCGCGTCGGGCGATCGAGGCAGCCGAGAATATTGAGCAGCGTGCTCTTGCCCGAGCCGCTCGGTCCCATCAGCGCGACGATCTCACCGGGCGCGATCGTGAAGCTCACGCCGCGCAGCACCGGCACCTCGAGCGAGCCCTCTCCGGTGTTGTAGACCTTGTGGAGATCGCGGATCTCGACGACCGGAAAGCTCTCCGTCATGCGCTACTTCTTGCCGAGCGAGACAGCGGGCTTCCTGCCGCCCGTCTCCGGATGCAAGAGGCCGATCGCGAGCTCATCGCCTTCTTTCACGAGCGGGCTGCGCGGATCAGCACGCAGCTCGGTGTGCACGCCATCCGAGATCCCGGCTTGCACCGCAGCCGCCTCGATCTCGCTCGGCCCGCGACGAATCCACACGCGTGAGCGCGCTTCGGCGGGCTCGGCGTCTTCGGGCGTGTAGCGCAGCGCGGCTTCGTGCACGCTCAGCACGTTCTCAGCGCGCGCGACCTCGAGCCGAACGCGCGCGCTCATGCCGGGCAGGAGCACGCCATCGGTGTTCTGCACGAGCAGCGTCACCGGATACAACACGACGCCGCTTTCGCGCGTGGGCTCGATCCCGATCCGCGAGATCTCGGCCGCGAACCTACGCGTCGGCAGCGCTTGCACCATCACCTCGGCCTTCTGGCCCGGGTGCAAGAGCGCGATGTCGGTCTCGCTAACCGGCGCATCGATCCGCATCACGTCGAGCGGATCGCCGATGATGAACAGCGGCCCGCGCTCGGGCGCGACCGCCGCGCCGACGTGCTCGGGCGCGCGCAAAACGATCCCGCTCGCAGGCGCCACGATCCGTCCGAGGCTCTTGCCGAGCTTCGCCGACTCCGCCGATTGCGCGGCGAGCTTCTGTTCGGCACGCGCAGCCTCGACCACGGCTTGAGCGCTGAGCTTCGCCGAGCGCGCGGTCCCGAGATCGTGATCGCTCGAGAGGCCGCGATCGCGCAGGCGCAGCGCTTGATCTTCGTTGCGCTTGGCATCTTCGAGCGCAGCGCGCGCTTGAGCGGCGCGACCTGCCGCGGCTTCGACTGCGGCCTGTGCGCTCTTGACCCCGAGCTCGGCCGCGCGTTCGTCGAGCGTCGCGAGCGGCGCACCCGCCTCGACCCGCTGCCCGGCTATCGCGTGCACCGCCGTGATGCGACCGGCGATCGGCGCGGGCACCTCGACTCGGCTGCGCACGTCGAGGCTGCCCGATGCTTCCACGAGTTGGATCAGCGTGCGCAGCACGACACGATCCGTTCGATACGTTTCGACGATCGGCTTGGGGCGCGTGTAATAGGCGACGGCGGCTCCGGCCGCGATCAACACCACGACCAGCATGATGATCCGGCGAATGCGCTTGCGGCGCTCGAGCTCCGGGATCTCCAACCGATGATCGCCTTCGGGTCGCACCTGCTCGTTCACGCTGCGAGTTGTAGCCTGAAACATAGCGAGAACGTACGCCGTTCTGTTCGACATCGGGCATACGCAGCCGCTGTGCGCGCGCGGCTTGCAGAGTGCGCGCTCACCGCAACTTGACAGCCCGTTGCAGGTCCCGGAGCGTGGATAGTGCGCGTGTGCACCGGCTGCGCAGCGTTACGAGGAGATGTCTAGACTATGAGTGAAGTGACTTTGGTTCGAACGTTCTTGCAGCGCGCAGCCCATGCGGCGATCGGGCTCGGGAGCATCGCAGCGCTCGTCGGTTGCCCGGGCGGTGGCAGCGGCGACGGCGGCAGCGATTGCCCAACCGTCCGCGGTAACTGGTCGATCGGCGGCGATTGCGCCACGACGCAGTGCGACATCGAGCAGGACGACGGCAGCTGTTCGATCACGCTCGTGTGCCAGGACGGCACGAGCTTCTCGGGCAGCGTGAGCTCGGGATCGATCACGTTCTCCGGCACGGTCGACGGCGAGAACACGCGTTGCAGCGGAATGATCTCGGATCTCGAGGACAACGACCGCGATGGCGTGGTCGCACCTGTGACGAGCGGCACGTGCACAGTCGCGAGCGAGATGTGCGAGTTCAACGGCAACTGCCTCTCGGGCAGCTGCACCGAAGCGCCTGACGAAGAAGAGGCCGGCACTGGCGGCACCGGCGGCCAAGCCGGTACGTCGATGGTCGCTGGGCAATCGGGCGGCGGAAGCAGCGGCGCGAACGCGGGTGAAGGCGGCTCGACTGCAGGCGTTGGCGGAACGACCGGCGGACAAGGCGGCTTCGCGGGCATCGCCGGCATCGGCGGTCAAGGCGGCGGCATCGGCGGCGTGGGCGGCGAAGCGGGCACCGGCGTCACGCCGAGCGAGGGCTGCAGCGATACGTGCGCGAGCTCGAACGACGCGGTATGCGACGACGGCGGACCGGGCTCGCAGTACTCGATTTGCGGTCGCGGCACCGACTGCACGGACTGCGGCGCGCGCGAGCCGGTGGTGATGAGCTCCACCTGCATGGACACCTGCGCTTATGCCGGGGACGGCGCGTGTGACGACGGCGGACCGGGCGCGCAGTTCAACGCGTGCGAGTTCGCGACCGATTGCACGGACTGCGGAGAGCGCAACGCCGCAGACGCGCCGGTCGAGCCCGTGCCCGGTACGGAGGGCTGCGCCGAGAACTGCGGCGAGTTCTCGATGGACGGCGAGTGCGACGACGGCGGCCCCGACTCGACCACTGACATCTGCCAGCTCGGCTCCGACTGCGCCGACTGCGGCCCGCGCTCGTTACCGTAAGCAAGAGAAGACCCGGCTGGATCGCTCCAGTCGGGTCTTTTTGTATCTAACTGTCGGTTAGCTCAGCTCACGCTGGTGGTGGCAGGGTGGGATCCGCGCTGGGCGCAGGCGCAGGCGTAGCAGGCTCTGCCGGAGCCACCGGCGTGGAATCGGGCGGGGGTGCGGGTGCGGGGCCGGCTGGCTCTTGCGCGGACGACTCGGCGATCGCTTGGTTGATCGACGCGCGCAGGCGATCCACCCAGTGGTTGTAACGCCTGTGGATCTCGACGCCGTCGTACTTGAGCCCTTCGGAGCTCGTGACGTAGTGGATCGAGAAGGAGCTGGCGTCGTAGTCGATGCCGACGGTCGCTGAATGACCGCGTACGTTGATGCTGGCGACGATCGATTGGCCTTCCTCGCGATCGACGGCCCAGCCTTTCGACACCAAGCCGCGCAGGATCGCGTCGCGCGTGCGCGCGGGCGAAGGCGCGTAGCCGCCGGGCAACGTCACCGGCGAACGCTGAATGTCGAGCACCGGCGCCATGTTCATGCCGCAACCGCTCGCGAGCGGCAGCGCAGGCAGCAAAAGCAATGCGGTGATCAATGCGAAGTCGTGGCGCATCGAAATCTCTCCTCGAAATCTTTCAGCGTTTGGGTGGCAAAAAAGGATGCGTGCTGCTGAGACCGCCATCGACGACGATCGCTTGGCCGTTCACATAGCTCGCTTCATCGCTCGCGAGGAAGAGCGCCATCGCGGCGATTTCCTCCGGAGCGCCGGCGCGGCCGGACGCGTTCATCTGACCGACGCGGCTCTCGGTGCCCTTCGCGCGCACGTAGTCGAACACCGGCTTGGTCATGCCGGTCTCGATCAGCCCTGGGCAGATCGCGTTCACGCGCACGCCCGTGTAGCGCAGCATGTTCGCGCCGGTCTGCGCGAGGCTCACTACGCCTGCCTTGCTCGCGCTGTACGGCATGCCGCCCGCGTTGGCCTTCAAGCCCGCGACGGACGCCGTGCAGATGATCGAGCCTTTGCCTTGCTTGACCATGTGCGGGCTCGCGTACTTGATCGCCAGGAACGGGCCGATCAGGTTCACGCGCAAGATCTCGTTGAACAGCTCGAGCGAGGTCTCTTCGATCGTGGTGTAGCCGCCGCTGATGCCGGCGTTCGCGAAGACGACATCGAGGCCGCCGAGCTCGCGGATCGCGCGTTCGACCAGAGCGATCACCGCCGGCTCGCTGCCCGCATCGGCTTTCACCGCGAAGCCGATGCCGCCCGCCGCGCGGATCTCGGCGACCGTTTCTTCGACGCCATCGGTCACGTCGGCCGCGAGCACCTTCGCGCCCTCGGCGGCGAACAGCTTCGCGCTCGCGCGGCCGATGCCGCTGCCTGCGCCGGTGACGATCGCAACTTTACCTTCGAGCCTCTTGGACATGCTGTTTCCTCGCGGTTTTCAAACAATGCAATTATGCAGGACCGTCCCCTTCGGGATCCGTCCCCTTCGGGATCCTGCTAGTCCGTGATGCGTTTGCCAGCGGCGGCGAGCTGCTCGAGCAACGCAGCGGGCTTCCAGAAATCGCTCTTGTCTTCGGCTTGGAGCTCGCGCAGGCGGGCGACGACTTTGGGCAGGCCGATGTCATCGGCCCAGCGCATCGGGCCGCCGCGGTACACTGGGAAGCCGTAGCCGTTGACCCACACGACGTCGATGTCGCTGGCCCGGATCGCGATGCCCTCTTCGAGGATCTTCGCGCCTTCGTTCACCATCGGCAGCATGCAGCGGTCGAGGATCTCCTGATCGCTCATCGCGCGGCGCGTGATGCCCTTGTCGCGCGAGAACTGTTCGATCAGCTCGGCGACCTTGGGCTCGGGCGACTTCTCGCGCGTGTCGGGATCGTAGTTGTAGTAGCCGGCAGCGGTCTTCTGACCGCGGCGGCCCATTTCGCACAAGCGATCGCGGATGCTCTCGCTCTTACTCGTCTTCGCGTCCCAGCCGATGTCGAGGCCGGCGAGATCGCTCATCGCGAACGGGCCCATCGGGAAGCCGAAGTCGTAGAGCACGCGGTCGACGTCCCACGGCATCGCGCCTTGCAGGATCAGCTGGTTGGCCTGCTCGCGGCGCGCGTACAGCATGCGGTTGCCGACGAAGCCGCGGCACACGCCGACCAGCACCGGAATCTTGCCGATCGCCTTGCCGAGCTGCATCGCGGTCGCGATCACGTCTTTGCTGGTCTCACGACCGCGCACGTTCTCGAGCAGCTTCATCACGTTCGCGGGGCTGAAGAAGTGCATGCCGACGACATCGCCCGGGCGCTTGGTGACGCTCGCGATCTCGTTGAGATCGAGGCCTGATGTATTGCTCGCGAGGATCGCACCCGGCTTGCACACGCGATCGAGCGTCGTGAAGATCTCCTTCTTGAGCGGCATGCTCTCGAACACCGCCTCGATCACCAGATCGCAATCCGCGAAGTCTTCCATCGAGAGCGAGCCGCCGATCAGCGCCATGCGCTTCTCGACGTCCTCCTGCTTGAAGCGCCCGCTCTTCACGCTGCGCTCGTAGTTCTTGCGCACCGTGCTGATGCCGCGGTCGAGCGCGTCCTGCTTCACCTCGCACAAGTGCACGGAGATGCCGGTGTTCGCGAAGCACATCGCGATCCCGCCGCCCATCGTGCCGGCGCCGAGGATGCCGACCTTCTTCACGCTGCGAACCGGCGTCTCTTTCGGGACGTCGGGGATCTTCTGCGCCTCGCGCTCGGCGAAAAAGTAATAGCGCTGCGCGCCGGCTTGCGTGCCGCGCATCAGCTCCATGAAACGCCCGCGCTCGTACTCAAGGCCAGCCGCGAACGGCTTCTCCACCGCAGCCTGCACGCAGTCGACGATCGCGAACGGCGCTTCGAAGCCGCGACTCTTCTTCTCGAGCTGCTTTTTGTACGCAGCGAAGATCTCCGGCTTGCCGCGCGCTTCGAGCAGCTTGTCCTCGCGGTCGCTCACCAAGCGCCGCGATTGCTTGTCCGCCGTGAGGCCTTGCGCGAACGCCACCGCATCGTCGAGCAACGCGTCCTCGCGCACCAGCGCGTCGACCAAGCCGCCCGCGAGCGCATCCTTGGCGTTGATCGGATCGCCGCTCGTGATCATGTCGAGCGCGCGCTGCGCACCGAGGATGCGCGGCAAGCGCTGCGTGCCGCCTGCGCCGGGAAGGAGCCCGAGCTTCACCTCCGGCAAGCCTAGCTTTGCGGACGGAACTGCGACTCGATAATGACAGCACAGCGCGACCTCGAGCCCGCCTCCGAGCGCGGTGCCGAAGATCGCGGCGACCACCGGCTTTTCGCTCTGCTCGATCGCGTCCATCACCTGCGGCAGCGATGCGCCCTCGGCCTTCTTGCCGAACTCTCGGATGTCCGCGCCCGCGATGAACGTCTTGGCGCGGCACGCGAGCACGATCGCCTTCACCGACGCGTCCGCGCGCGCCGTCAGAAAGCAGCTCTGCAAGCCGTCGCGAACCGCGCGGCTCAGCGCGTTCACGGGCGGGTTATCGACCCACACGATCGCGATCTCTCCGCGGTTCTCAATCGTGACGATATTGGTGTCGAGCGTCGCAGCCATCTGATTTACCTCCGAGACCCGCCTGGCGGTCTACCGGAGGAAGGCCCCTGCTCACAAGGCAGCCTGCTCACAAGACAAGCTCGGCACTCGGTAATACGGCCGCCCGTAAGTGCGTGAGCTTCGCTCACCTCGTGAAGGGGTGGGGCCCGATGGGCTTTGCCCAGCGGGCGGGGAAACGGCGCACGTTTCCCCGATAATTAAAAGGGCCCGATGGGCTTTGCCCAGCGGCTCAGCGACACACGCTGAAGCTGTCGCGGACCTCGCAAGTTGGCTCGGGCGGCACAGGGCACTCGGCGCACGCGATGTCGCTTTGGCAGCCGGTGCACGGGCTCACGACCAAGCTCTGTTGGCCTTCGATGGTCCAGCAGGCGAGCGCTTGCGCGATGGCGACAGGCAGCGACTCGAAGCACGAGCAGCAGCGGTTGAAGTCCTTCGCGAGCACGCAGTCTTCGGGCGCCGAGCATTCGTCGGCGAAGAAGCACTCACCGGTGCTCTCCGAGAGCTGCGAGACGCGCGAATACGCGCCAACGGAATCGGGCGCACAGAGCACAGACAAGCATTGCCCGGCCGGATAACACGCGGTGCGCTTTTCCCCGTCGATCGGATGGCCGTACTCGCTCAAGCAATCGTCGGCCGCGAGCTGTGCGCGCGTCACCGGCAGGTGCTGGT
>JAYUYY010000062.1:0-3040 GCA_043752225.1 Sandaracinaceae bacterium
CGACAATCTCGTCGCGCTGCCGCATCTGCGCGTTCTCGAGCTCGTCGCAGTGATACTGGAGCGCCCAGTTGGCGACGCTCGTTTCGTTGAGCGTGCGCAGCGCGCGCGTGCGCGCAATGTCCGCGTCGAGGCGGGCGAGGCGCGCCGCCGTGCCAGTGCCGAGCGCCTCGGCGGCCGAGTGCCGCACGCCCGGCAGCAGCGCGAGCGCGTCCGCGTCTCCGCCGCCAACCGCGCCGCCGCTCGCGACGTAGGCGGCGCACGAAAGCTCGAGGAACGTCGGCACGCACGCCCGCGCGAGGTGCGTCATCGTGGCGAGCACGGCCGGGTTCTCAAAGTGCGCGGGCGCGTGCAAAACGGCGGGCAGGGCGGGCGCAGCGGCGGGCGGCATGGCGCGGCACTCTCCCACTAAAATTTATCGCAGCGTCTGGAGCGCGGCGCCCGTCCGCCGCGCGGGCACGCTCGTGCGCGCGCGCGTCTAGCGACTCCACGCCGGCGACGCCACGTTGGCGAGCTCTTGGATGCGCTCCTCGTCGGACATGGATTGGCGCGTCAGCGAATAAAAGTGATCGTGCTCCACCATGTACGTGCTTGTGCGCGCAGTCGACGACACGAACGGAAACGTGCAAACCGTGCGCGTGAACTGCACCGCGTTGAGGCTCGCAAAGATTTCAGCCTGGCGTTCTCTGTCGTGGACGCGCTCCGCGACGTTCCACTCGCGCTGCGCTCCCGAGAATGCGCGCATGATTCCGTTGGCGTGTTCGGCCACGAGGCCCGGCTCGTGCACGAGCGACGCGAGCGTCTCGGTGCGCTCCGAGTGGAAGAGCACGTTGTTGCTCGCGTCGAGCGCCACGAGCGTTTGGCGGCGCAGCGGCACCTGCGTCAGGGCGAGGCCGCCAACGAACGCGGCGAGCGCGGCGCCGTACGCGGGCATGCGGTCAAGTGTGTGCGCGCGAAAAAAACTACCTTTGCAATGCCTACTTATTTGCCGGAGGAGACACGCCAGCGCGCGATCGAACCGCCGTTGCCATGACGCAGCTGCACGCCCTGTCGCGCCTTGCGCCCGCGCCCGCCATTTCAGACAATGCGCGCCGCATCATGGAGCGCCGCTATCTGCTCAAGACGCACGACGGCGAGCTGCTCGAGACGCCACCGCAGATGTGGCGCCGCGTGGCGCGCGCCATTGCGAGCGTCGACGACCGTGTCTACCGGCTGCCGGCCGCGCGCGTCCAGGAGTTTGAGGACGCGCTCCACGGCGAAATGGCTGCGCACCGCTTCATCCCGGCCGGCCGCACGCTCGCCAACGCCGGGGGCCCCACGCCCGTCGTGCAGAACTGCGTCGTTCTCGGCATCGACGACTCGCTCGACAGCATCTTTAGCACGCTGCACGACGCCGTCCTGCTGCAGCAGTCGGGCAGCGGCCTCGGCTTTGCGCTCGACACGATGCGGCCCGCGGGCGCGTGCGCGCGCACGACCTACGGCTCGTCGAGCGGCCCAGTCTCGTTCCTCGGCGTCTACAGCGCCTCCTTCTCGATTGTCAAGCAGCAGAACAGGAGCGGCGCCAACATGGCCGTGTGCTCAATCGAACACCCCGACGTACTCGAATTCATACATTGCAAAGAGCGCGAGGGTGCGCACGCGTGCTTCAACATCTCGGTCGGCATCACGGACGAGTTCATGCGCCAGGTGCGCGAGGACGTCAAGACGCCGTGGATGTGCCACTTTGGCGGCGTGCAAATGCTTCCGCGCCGCATCGAGCGCAAGGCCAATGGCGCGTTCGCCGCGGCGACGCCGGTCGAGATGACGGCGCGCGAGATCTTGCGCGAGATTGCAACGGCGGCGCACCGCAACGGCGAGCCGGGCGTGCTGTTCCTGGACGCGGCGAACCGCGCGAATCCGTTGCCAGGCCTCGGGCCGCTGCGGGCCACAAATCCCTGTGGTGCGCGAACAATCGCGCCGCCCAGCCGCCTCGCCGCTCACAACCTCGCAGGCGAGCAGTTTCTGCATGCTGGCGACGTGTGCAATCTCGGCGCCGTGAATCTCGGCCTCTTTGTCACGCCGGAGCGCGAGCTCGACGACGAGGCGCTGCGCAAGACGACGCGCATCGCGATCAGGGCGCTCGACAACATTGTCGACCTGGCCGAGGTGCGCGTCGAGAGCGTGCACAAGACGGCGCGCGACAACAGGCGCCTCGGCCTCGGCATCATGGGCCTCGCCGACATGCTCGCGCGCATGCGGCTCGGCTATGGCACGGCGCGCGGGCGCATTGAGGCCGCCCACGCCATGCGCGTGATCAACGAGGAGGCCGACGCCGAGTCGCGCCGCCTCTGCGCCGAGAAGGGCCCGTTCCCGAACATTGAGCTTTCGATTTTTGCGGCGCCAGCCAAGAGGCGCCGCAACGCAGCGACGACGACGGTCGCGCCGACGGGCACGTCGGCGAACATTGTCGACGCGAGCGGCGGCTGCGAGCCGCACTTTGCGCTCGCCTACGAGCGCACGTCGTTTGGCGACACGCTCCTCACGTACGTGAACGCCGACTTTGAGTGCGACCTGCGCGAGCTCGACCTGCCAACGGCAGCCATGGAGCGCATCATGGCCGAGGTTGTGCGCTCCGGCACGCTCGCAACGGTGCCGGAGGACTGGGGCGTGCCCGCGTGGATGCGCGAGGTCTACGCCGTCGCCGGCGACATCTCGCCCGACGGCCATCTTCTCATGCAGGCAGCGCTGCAGGAGCACGTCGAAAACAGCATCAGCAAGACCATCAACATGCCCTCGACGGCGACCGTCGAGGACGTCGAGCAATTCTACGTGCGATCGCACGAACTCGGCTGCAAGGGCGGCACGTGCTACGTCGACGGCAGCCGCACGCTGCAGATTCTCGAGACGGCCGCCACCAGGGAGGCGCGCGCCGACGCATGCCCGGACTGCAAGGCGCCGCTCCGGCGCTCCGAGGGCTGCATCGCGTGCGACGTGTGCGGCTATGGCGTGTGCGGCGTGTGAGCGCGCGCGGCCCGACCGGCACGCTGATCTGAACTGTGGAGCG
>JAYUYY010000063.1:0-7765 GCA_043752225.1 Sandaracinaceae bacterium
CGAAGCTCGCGACGCTTACGTCACTGCTCGAGCCGATCATGATCGTCTTCATGGGCACGATGGCGGGCAGCATCGCGCTCTCGATCCTGATGCCGCTTATGCAGATCAACGACTTCATCCAATGAGGGTTCGCGCGTGAGATCCGGCCGCAAAAGCTCGCAACGCACCGTGCTGCTCCCCTGGGAGCGCAAGCAGGCGTGGCTCGTCGAGCTGCGGTCCGGCCGGCGATTGCGCGCGGCGGCGTTCTTGCTGCTGACGGCCGGGCTCACGCTGTGGGCGTTCGCAGAAGCTGACGCGCGCTCGAAGGTGCGGCAGACGCGCGCCGCGATCGCCGAAGCGCAGCGCGCCGTCGCGACGTTTCGCACCGAGATCGGGCGCTGCCCGCGCTCGACCCTCGAGCTCGTGCACCCGCCCAAGAGCGGTGCGCGCTACCTCGACGAGACGCCGGTCGATGGCTGGGACCGCGAGCTGCTGGTGCGCTGCCCGGGCCGCGACAACCCGACTTCGGCCGATGTGATCTCCGCGGGGCCGAGTGGCTCCTTCGCGACCGACGACAACATTCTCTGATTCCAAGGGAGGCAGTATGCGCAAGAACAAGCCACGGAACCCACGCACACGCAGCAGCACGCGCGCGCGAGCTCGGCGCTCTCGCAAGACCAGCGGCATGACGCTGATCGAGATCATGATCGTGATGGTGATCATGGCCTTGGTCGCGACCGCCGCGGGCTTCGCGATCATCCCGCAGCTCAATAAGGCAAAGATCAAGCAATCGAGCACGGACGCGAAAGCCGTCGCCGCCGCTTCCGAGATGTACATGGCCGAGCACGACGATTGCCCTTCGATGGATCAGCTCCTCTCGGAGAAGATCATGGCGAAGGACAAGAACACCAAAGACGCGTGGGGCAACGACTTCTCGATCGAGTGTGACGACGACGGCGCGACCGTGCGTTCCGCCGGCCCCGACGAGCAGATGGGCAGCGAGGACGACATTCAGTAACGATGCTCACGCGCGCCACCACGCCTGTTCCGCACCGCCGCCGTGGCCCAAAGCCGCGCGCGAGCGCGAGCGTAGCGAGCCCCGTGAACGGGTGGGGCCCCAACGGCTTTGCCGGTGGGGCGGGAGAACGGCGCACGTTCTCCCGATCAACAGCAGGCGTTACGTTGATCGAGATCTTGGTCGTGGCGGTGATCATCGGCATCGGCGCGTCGGGTCTTTCGTTCAGCTTGGGGGCGCTCACCAAGGCGAACTTACGCGGCGGCGCGGGGCGCTTCGCGGCGGCGGCGCGGTACGCGTACAACCGCGCGATCATCAAAGGCACGACCGTGCGCCTGGTGTTCGACGTGCCGGGCGCGACGTTCTCGATCGAAGAGGGCAGCGGCCGAGTGACGCTCGCGCGCGTCGACGATGAGCGGCGCAAAGAGGGCGCGGAGGACGGCGAAGAGATCGTCGCGGCCGATCCATGGGCCGCTGCGCAGAGCCGGATCGATCAAGCGCTCAAGCCGAACCTCGGCGCGTCGCCCTTCGCTCCGCTCTCGAGCGGAGATGGCAAGACGATGGAGCGCTACACCAATATCGTGCTCGGCCGGCGCGTGCAGATCGTGCGGTTGATCGTGCCGCACCATCCCGCACCGCTCGAGCAGGGCAAGGGCGCGATCCATTTTTTCCCCGGCGGCATGACCGAGCACGCGGTCGTGCACTTCTCCGACGGTGGCGACAGCGTGTACTCGGTCGAGCTCCATCCGCTCACCGGCCGCTCGAAGATCCGCGCCGAGGCGTACGAGCCCCGAGACTTCCTCGGCGACCCCGAGCACCCGGACACCTCCGAGGTCGACTAGTGACTAATCGGAAGAACGTGCGCCGTTCTCCCGCCCCAGGCGCAAAGCTCCCGGGGCCCCACCCTCTCACGAGGTTCGCTACGCTCACCGCTCGGGCCAAGGCGGCGTTCACTTTGATGGAAGTGATGATGGCGATCGCGATCCTCGCGCTCTGCCTCACCGCGATCTACTCGAGTCAAGGCGGCGCGGTGCGCATGGCGTATCGCTCGCGGCGCATGGGCATCGCGACGTTGCTCGCCCGCTGCAAAATGGGTGAGATCGAAGAGCAGGTCGCCGAAGAAGGCTTGCCCGCGCTGTTCGACAGCGGCACCGACGAATGCTGCGAAGAGGGCGAGGTCGACGGCTACACGTGCGAGTGGGAGATCGTTCCGATCGTGTTGCCCGACACGATGTTCGGCTCGGAAGACGAAGAAGAGGCCGGCGGGCTGCTGGGCGCGGCGACCGGTGACGAAAAAAATCCTTCCGACAAAGACAGCGCGTCGCAAGGCGCGAGCGTCGATCCCGCGAACGTGCTCGCTGGAGGCTCGACCGACGGACTGGCCGCGATGGCGCTCGGCTACGTGTTCCCGATCCTCAAGCCGGCGTTCGAATCGCAGATTCGCCGCGCGACGGTGGTCGTGCATTGGCGCGAAGGCAGCTCGTTGCACGACATGGACGTCACGCAATACTTGGTCTCCGGCACGCCGGTCGCGATGCCCACCGAAGAGACCGACCCGAATGCGGTGGGCACGGGTACGGGTACCGGTACGGGTAGCGGCGCGAACACCGGCAGCTCCGCCAAGGGGACGGGCATATGACCGCCCGCGAGCGCTCACGAAATGCCGGCGTGACCTTGATCGAGATCATGGTCGCGATGGCGATCCTCGCGCTGGTCAGCACGCTCATGTACACGGGCTTCACGCAGACCGCGCGCAATAAGAAGCGGATCGAAGGCGAGCTCGAGCGCCACCACGAAGTGCGCATGGGCATCGAGCGCATCGCGCGCGAGCTGTCGATGGCGTTCGTGTCCGCGCAATCGAACCCCGACTTATCCCTGCAGGTCGTGAAGACCGCGTTCATCGCCAAGGACTCCGGCAAAGGCAGCAGCATCGATTTCACATCGTTCTCGCATCGCCGGCTGTATCGCGACGCGCACGAGTCGGATCAAAACGAGCTCGGGTACTTTCTCGCCGACGATCCCGACGACCCGAGTCAGACCGTGCTCGCGCGGCGCGAGCAAGCGCGGATCGATGACGATCCCGAAACCGGCGGCAGCACGCAGATCTTGATCCGCGGTGTCTCGGGCTTCGAGCTTTCGTTCCTCGAGCCGCAGACCGGTGAATGGCTGAGCACCTGGGACACGACGCAAGGCGCGATGCAGCCCAACCGCTTGCCCACGCAGGTGCGGATCACCGTCACGATCCCAAGCTCGACCGACCGCGGCCCCGATCTCGTCTTCGCAACGCGCGCCATGCTCCCTTTGGAGTACGGCCTCAACCACGCCACGTACCGTCGATGACCGCCCTCAACCGCAAACCTTGGCGCTACGGCTACGTAGACCTCCCCGGTTCCCGCGGGCGTTCCCGTCTCCGTGGTTCGCGTCCAGACGCCTCCAGGAGCGAGCGCGCCCACAGGGAAAACCGGAGGAATACGTCCGTATTTCGAGGATTTTCCCGAGGACGTAAGCCGCTCCTGGAGGCGTCTGGGCGCGAACGCCGCGCTGGGATTGCGATTGTCGTGGTGATGATCACAATCACGATGTTGACGGTGTTCGTCGCGGAGCTTTTGCAGAACACCACGACGGCGTTTCAAGTCGCGACCGGCGAGCGCGATCGGTTGCGCGCCGAGTACCTCGCGAAGAGCGGCATCAATCTCACGCGCTTGCTGATCTCGAACGAGCCGGCGATTCGCGCGGTGATAGCGCCGATCTATCAAATCGCGGTTCAACGCCCTCCGCCGCAGCTCAATGTCTGGGACTTCTCCGACATGTTGCTCGGGCCGTTCGCCAATGCCGAAGGCAACGAGATGCTGGCCGAAGAGACCGGCATCGACTTCAGCCAGATCGAAGGGCTGACCGACACGCACGGCTCGTTCGCGGTGATCACGACGCCGGAGAACGCCAAGATCAACGTGAGCAAGCCGCTGTTCTTCTCGGGCGACGATGCGCGCAAGAACACCGCGATGCAGCTCTATCAGCTGATGGGCGGCTATCAATCGCCGGAGAGCCCGTACGATCCGATGTTCAGCGCGCGCGATCCCGACGGGCTCTTCACCACGCGTCTCGACATCGTCTCGGCGATGATCGATTGGTGGGACTTCGATCAGCAGCGCACGGTGTTCGATCCCGGCGCCTCGGAGGTCGCGGAGGGCGGCAGCGAAGACGATGTCTACTCGCAGCTCGACGATTCGTACGTGGTGAAGAACGCGCCGTATGACTCGATTGAGGAGCTGCGCATGATACGCGGCGTCGGCGACGACTTTTGGTCGACGTTCGTCGAGAGCGATCCGAACGATCCGCGCACGCGACAGGTCACGATCTACGGCTCGGGTGCGGTCAACGTGAACCTCGCAACGCCCGGTGTGCTGCTCGCTCGCCTGTGCTCGTTTCTGCCCGAGCAAGTGATGTGTCGCGAGTTCTCGCAGGCCGCCGCGTTCATCATGCTGCTGAACACCGCGAAGTCGTTCTTGCCGATCGCGCTCTTCAGCACCGTGGACGACTTCATCAACTTCGTGAGCGGCGCGCCGAACAAGGGCCTGGACCTGTACGCAGCGCTGCAAGGCATCGTCGGCGCCGAAAGCCCGCTGATGGCGTGGACGCCGATGACGATCTCGGCCGAGCAACGCAAGGAAATGGCGGGCCGCTTTTTGGTCGCGGCCTCGATCTTCACCATTCAGGCGACCGGCCAAGTCGGAAAGGCGCAAGCCAAGATGACGATGGTCGTGAACTTCGATCCCCAGTGGACGGCACCGCCCGGCGCTCCCGGCCAGCGGCCGCCACTGGGCGTCGTGCATTACTACCGCGTGGAGTAAACGAACCCATGGCACGTTACTTAGGCATCGACATCACCCCCACGAGCCTTCGCGGCACGCTCGTGAAGAGCGCGCTGCGCAAAGCCGAGGTCGAGCGGTACATCGAGATCCCGCTCACCGCGCTGCCGCACGATCCGGCGCGCGGGCCCGAGCTCGCGGACGCAGGCGCGAGCTTGTTGCGCGCGCTCGATCTCAAGCCCGACGCGATCACCGCCGCGATGCCAGGCGAGCTGGTCTCGTTGCGCACGCTCGAGCTGCCGGCGACCGCGCGCAAACGCTTGTCGGCGATCATCCCGTTCGAGCTCGAGGCGGTTTTACCGTTCGAGGCGACCGATGCGGTGATCGGCTTTCAAACCGTCGTCGCGCCGAACGGAGCGCTGCACGTGCTCGCCGCAGCGGTGCAGCACAAGCACGTGGTCGCGGAGATCGAGAAGCTGCGCGCAGCCGGCCTCGATCCGACGGAGCTCGCGGCGGGTGCCTCGGCATTCGATGGCCTGGTGCATCTGCTGCCCGCGCTCGAGGCGAAAGGCCCGACGCTGATCGTGGACGTCGAGCCCGAGCGCACGGAGGTTTGCGTGCTCGAAGGCGGGCGCAGCGTCGCAGGGCGCACGCTGACCGTTGGGCTCTCGCATTTGCACGACACCAGCGCAGAGCTCGAGCGCGAGCTGCAACGCACGATCGCAGCGTTTCAAGCCAATGGCATGGCGCCGATCGCAGCGGCGTACGTGTCCGGCTCATGCGCGCACGCCGCCGGAATCATCCCGTGGCTGACCGGCGTGCTCGAGATCGAGCCGAAGCTGCTGCCTTTGCCGGAGCTCGTAGGTGCGTCGCCGACGGCTGCTTCGCAAGTCAACCTCGGGTTTGCACGCGCGACCGCACTCGCAGCGCGCGGGATCGTCGCGCGCCAACGCATCGATCTGCGGACGGGCGACCTCGCTGCGACGCACGGCAAAGTGCGGCTCGCCGATCACGCGAGCCTCGCGGTGATCTGCGTGGTCGCCGTGCTGCTCAGCGCGGTGTTCTCGCTCAAGGCGCAGCAATCGCTCTTGGTCGAGGAGCAAGACGCGCTGCGCGGACAGCTGCGCTCGGTGACCAAAGATCTCTTCGGCGAAGAGATGGACGATTCGGCGGCGGTCCGCACCCGGATCGAAAATCCAAAGAGCAGCGATCCGCTGCCGCGCTTCGATGCGTTCGACGCGCTCGCGGCGATCTCAGCCTCGATCCCGTACGAGCTCAAGCACGAGATGAAGCGCGTGCGCATCGATGTCGCGCAGGAGAAGAAGGAAGGCCGGCTCGAGATGCAAGGCGCGCTCGAGTCGCTCGGCGGTCGCGACACGATCGTCTCGCTGCTCGAGAGCCAGGGCTGCTTCCGAGACATTCAGCTGGGCCGCACGAGCCCTGTACCCGGCCAAGACCTGATCAACTATCAGCTCGAGGCGAAGGTGCAGTGCCCGGGCGAAGGCCCGCTCGAGAAAAAGAAGAAGACCGGCGGAGACTCCAGCTCCGACTCGAAGTCCAATGCCACCGAGGAGCCGTGATGGACGCCCTATTCGACCGCTTCCGATCATTCTGGGACGGCTTGCACGAGCGCGAGCGCCGCATGATGAGCGTCATGCTCGTCGTGCTCGGCATGCTCGTGCTCGGCTTACCGCTCGGCTTGATCGTGTTTCAAAACCAAGATCTGCAGAGCGAGAACGACGAGCTGCGCGCGCTGCTCGATGAGATCGAAGTGCAACGCCCGGTGCTCGCGCTCCAAGAGGAGTCGCGCAAGACCGCCGAGACTCGCTACAAGAACGTGACGCCGCCGCTCGGCAGCTACCTCGAGACCGAAGCCAAGAAGCACGGGCTCACGCTGTTCGAGGTCACCGACCAACCGGAGAAGACCGAGGGCAGCTTCCACCGCCGCGCCGTGCGCGCAGGCATCAACGAAGTGGATCTCACGGGCATCATCAACCTGCTCTCGGGCATCGTGACCGGCTCGCATCCGGTCGCAGTCGATCACGTGCAGATCGAGCACTACCAGAGCGGCGACCAGTACCGGCTCAAGCTCGGTGTGCTGACCTTCGATCGCAAAGCGCTCAAAGCCAGCGCAACCAAGCAGGAGGCGGGCGGATGAAATTCGCATTCCCTACTGGTTGGAAGCCGAGCTTCTCTGCAAGTCCCGGCGGCGTCGCGGGCGGCGCAGCCGACGAGCGCAGGCAAACGATCTTGCTCGGCCTCGGCTACACCGCGTTCTTCATTCTGTGCTTCGTGCTCGCGGCCTATTACACGTTCCCGTACGAGCGGCTGCGCGACATCATCACGCAGCGCCTCACGACGGATTCGGCCGACGGCAGCGGTCCCAAGACGACCGTGCACATCGACGAGCTGTCGCCGCATTGGCTGACCGGGATCGCGCTCGAGGGCGTGAAGGTGGAGCGCACCGAGCCCGGCGCCAGCGAGCCGACGTTGATCGAGGTCGACGAGGTGACGCTGAACGTCGCGCCGATCGCGCTGATGCTCGGGACGGTCAAGGTCTCATACAGCGCAGAAGCGGGTGACGGCAGCATCGAGGGCACCTACGAATCGGACAAAGAGGGCAAGGCGCGCCACGTGGTAGCGGAGCTCGACGCGCTCGATCTCGGCAAGCTCGGCGCGGGCAGCTTTCTCGGTGTGCCGCTGAGCGGGAGCGCGACCGGTACCGTGGACATCGACCTGCCCGAGGTCGCGACCGCGAGCGCGGGTCTGATCGATCTCAAGATCGAGCAGCTCGCGCTCGGCGATGGCAAGAACAAGGTCAAGATCCCGGGCATGGCGGGCGGCCTGACGCTCGACAAGCTCGACGCCGGCACGCTCGAGCTCAAGATCGCGCTCAAAGAAGGCGTCGCCGCGATCGAGAAGCTCGAGGCCAAGGGCAAAGACCTCGAGCTCGATGGCTCCG
>JAYUYY010000064.1:0-3030 GCA_043752225.1 Sandaracinaceae bacterium
ATACTCGTTGCTCGTGCCGCGAGTGCCGGGGCCGTTTTGGGCGATCGATCGCACGACTGGAACGATCGTCGGCGTGCTCGCGGATGGCAGCGGCGGTGCGACGGAAGATGGGTGCGGCACAGCGGATACGCTCAATACCTTCCTGCAGCTGTTCAGCTTGCTCGGCGACTTCTTCGAGGTCGGTGAATTCGGCCCGTGGGTGGCGCTCGCGCAATGGGAGATCAAGTACGTGACGATCGCGACGATCGTGATCAGCGGTGGCACGCCGATGGGCGACACGGGTCTCAGTAACCCCGCAGAAGACATGTCGTGCTCGATGATGGACGGCGTGATCGGCGATGCGATCCCAGGCCTTGGCACCTACGAAGCCATCGTCGATACGCTCGACACCGTCGGCATGGATACGGGCTTGCCTACGCCGTGCGGCAGCGATGACGGGCCGTGCTAGCGAGCCGAGCGACGCGCGCTAGCGCGTGAGCGCTTGCGTCGTACCGGTGCCGATCTCACGCGCGGAGACGTCGCCTTTCGCGATCAAAATCGTCGCGATCATCGCGGCTACCTCCATCGGCAAACGCACCGCAGCCGAGGCCGGAAACGATAGCGCCGCGACGCCCGCGATCCGCGTGCGATCGCCGACGCGACAGCTCAGGAGCAGCGGCCAGACGCGCGCCAGCTCGGACGTCGCGACCGAAATAGGCTCGTCGGTGTCGCCCATCTGGGTGGCCTCTTCGTCCGCTTCCTCCTCGCATGCGGTCTGCGCGACACGCTCGACCAGCGAATGCACCTCATCGCCGAGCTTCGCGCCGTTCGACGATGCCGCGAGCACCAGGCCTGCATCCCCGAACAAGTAGAGATGACCGTGGTCGATGCCCGCGCGCTGGCAGAGCAGGGCGATCGCGTGTTGGGCGCGTTCGGCGGCTTCGTTGCACTGCGACAAGATCTGCGAGACGCCGTCGACCTCGCGCTCCACCATCGACGCGCCGGTCCACGTCCGTGAACGCGCGCTGTTCGACGTGAGCGAGACTGCCAGCGCATTGCTGAGGTCCAAGCCGCTCTGCCTACCCTCTTGCAGCAAGCGCTCGTACTTGGCGGAGAGCGCGGGATTGCCGCCGCTCTTCTTGTACTGCTGGCCGCACAGCTGCGCGAAATGCTCGAAGCCGGCTTTGTCGTGAGTCCAAAGCGCGACGCGCGCGCGCGCCTCGAGCACCCAACCGTGCACGACGCCTTCCATGTTCGAGGCTTGCCGGCGGGCGATCCCGAGGTCGAGGCGTGCGATCGCCCGCTCGTACTTGCCGAGCTTGGCCTCTGCGAGCGCGAGCGGAACCTCGATGTGTTCTTTGAGCACGTCCAGGCCAATGCTCTCGGCGATCACAGTGGCCTGCGTTCCGCTTTGCTCGGCTTCTTCGAAGCGGTTCGCGCTGACCAGCGAAACGATCCGGCTGCTGACGGCCCAGGCCCAAAGCGGGCTCTGGCCTGGGCGGATCATCGTGAGCACTTCGTCTTGAATCCGAATCGCGTCGGCGTACGCGCCGCAAATCCGCGCGACTTCGCCGCGCGCGAACGTAGAGAACACGCGGAAGCTTGGGTGGATCGTCGCGACGTGATCGACCTCGTGAACGAGCTGGCGCAGCCAAACGAGGTCGTCCGACTGCGAAGCGATGTACACGTATTGGTGCGCTGCGCCCGCGGCGAGCACGGGCTTGACGGGGCTCTGCAGCTTCATCAGCTCGAGCTGCTTGTGACAGCGCTCGGCTTCGCGTTGGTTGCCTAGATTGCCGTAGTAGATGCAGCGAACGCTCTGCGCGGTGATCGCCCAGCTCGGCTCGCGCTCGAGCTCGGCTGCGTACTCGAGCGCGAGCTTGCGGCCGTAGTTGGCTTCGATGCAGCCGATCGCATAGTGCAGCGCGCGGTACGACCACAAGCGCGTGATCTCGTCCATGCCCGCGGTCTCGGCCGTGCTCACCGCTTGCAACGAACGCCGATACAGATCGAGCGCCACGGTATAGCGACCTGCCACCGTGGCACGGCATGCCGGTACGCTGAGGTTCCACACGCGATCGATCGCGGGCGACAGCGGACAGAGCGGCTCGAGTGAGGGCAGCAGGTCGAATAGATCGCAGTCACTCACCTGCGCGGCATAGCCACCCGCTTCGGAGACGAGGCGCGTGAGCATGCGGATCGCTTCGATCGGCGGAAAGCCGCGTTCGTGCTCGCTCTCGCCGTCGTAGCGCTGCTGCGTGGCCTCGAGCGCTTTCTGCAAGCGTTCGAGCGGCGGAAGGCTCGGGTCGAGCGCATCCCAATCGTCTAGACCGCAGTCTCTGCGCAGATACGTAAACAGCGCGACGTAGTGCGGGGGCAGGTTCGGGACCGTCAGATCCTGGCCCACGCTGAGCAGCTCGCGCAGCAAGGCGATGCGGTCGCGGCGCGAGCGACCGAGCGTGTCTGCTGCCGCGACGCAGGCTTGCAGCACTTCGCCATAGCTGCGTGGTCCGCTGTTCCAACGCGAGCCCTTGGCGGCGAGCTCGCCGAGCACTGTCGCGGCCGTGAGCGCGAGCTGGCCCGCGCGCATGCGGTACCACGCGACCTCGAGCCGATCACCTTTGCGCCGCTCGAGCGCATCCGCGATCCGCGCGCAGTGCGCTTGCGAGCACGCCTCGCTCATCCCGGCGCGCAGCTCGTCGACCCAGACCTGGCCGAGGAACACGCAGCGTAGCCCATCGATACGCAGGATCTGTGCGAACAGCAGCGCGTCGAGCGCGCTATGCATGCGCGTCAGATCTTGGTGCGCGGTCAGCTCGAGCGACGCGGCTTGGTCGAGGTCGGTGCCGTCGGCGAGCGCGAGCGCTTCGGCCAGCGCGCGTGCATCGGGGGCGCGCGCGTCGAGGTTGCTGCGACGCGCACGGCTGATCGACGTCGGAAACGCCGCTTGCGCCTGTTCGCCGGGCAAGATCCAGTGGCCCGTCTCGTAGCGAATCAGCGCGCTGTCGATGAGATACTGCGCGAGCTCCATGCAGTCGCGCGGCTTGCCGT
>JAYUYY010000065.1:0-3030 GCA_043752225.1 Sandaracinaceae bacterium
CGCGGCCCTTCGCCGAAGCACAGGCCATCGACCAACAAGCGAGGGTGTGCATCCATCGCCGCGTGCGTCACGGGTTCGGTCATGCCGGGGACTCTACCCTCGTGCGGGAGAAAACAGTTCGCCCAGCGCGCTCGGTGTGCCGAGCAAACCGTTTACGAGCTCTTCTGCGGCCGCGACCGCGACGCCCATGCCACGACCGCCGAGCCCGCCGAGCCAATGCAGACCGGGCAGCGCCGGATCGGGACCGATCACCAGCTCGCGATCGAGCGCGAACGTTCGCAAGCACGCCCACGAGCGGCGCACGCGCGCGCTCACCAGCATCGGAGCCGTGCGGCCAAGCTTGATCGCGAGCTCTTCGCAGGCCCGCGCGTCGGCTTCGGGCACGCCCGGCTCCGCGACCTGCTCATCGCACGGGCTCGCCAGCACGCCGCCGGACTCGGGGCGAAAGTAGACCTCGTCGTTTGCATCCCCGATGCGCCAAACCACGGGGTGATCTTTGGACAGCACCGCGGTGTCGAGCTGCACGAGGTGACGCCGGATCGGCTGCAGCTGCACGCGCGAGCCATGCGGTCGCGCGAGCGCTGCGTTCCACGCGCCGGCTGCCAGCACCACCGCGCCGCACTCGAGCGCGCTGCCATCATCGAGGCGTACGCCGCGGATGCGACCTGCCCTCGTGAGCAGCTCGGCCACGCCCGTGCTCGTTCGCAGCTCTGCGCCGCGTGCGCGCGCATGTTTCTCGAGCCCGGTCAGCACGGCGTGTGCGTCGAGCACGCCTCCGCTCGGGAGCCACAGTCCGGCGCACGCTTGACCGCCCTCGAGCGCCGGCGCGCGTGCGACCAGCGCGGAGCCGGTCAACCGTTCACAGACCAAGTCCGGGCCGGCGTGGAGAGCGCGCGCGTAAAGCTCATCCAGCGCAACGTTATCTGCAGCGACCAGCATCAAGCCGCATGCGCTCACCGGCGAGACGCCGAGCTCTTCGCGCAGCCACTGCTCGCTGCGCCGCGCGAGCGTCGCGGTGCTCGCATCATCCTCGAGCGGGCGAAAGATCGCCGCGTTGCGACCCGATGCGTGCCCGGCCAACCACGGCTCGCGCTCGAGCAACACCGCGCGCACGCCGCGCTCCGACAGCCGCGCGAGCGCTGCAAGCCCCGCGATCCCACCGCCGACCACCACAACGTCCGCTCTCATCGCTTGCATGGATTCGTGTTCGATTTGGCGCGAGAGCGGCTTACGTCCTCGGGCGCGCTCGTTCTCGCATCCAAATCGAACACGAATCCCAGAGCCTCTTAGAGCCCAACCTTGAGCTCGAGCTTGCGGCGATAGACCGCGATATCGACCGGCTCTTGCGCAACGCCGGTCTGCATCGCGGCTTCTGCGACCGCCGACGACACCCACGACAAGACGCGCGGGTCGAACGGCTTGGGGATGATGTACTTCGGGCCGTAGGCGATCGGCTGGCCTCCGTAGACATCGACGACCTGCTGCAGCACCGGCTCCTTCGCAAGCTTCGCGAGCGCGTACGCGGCGGCCAGCTTCATCTCTTCATTGATCGCCGTCGCGCCGACATCAAGCGCGCCGCGGAAGATGAACGGGAAGCCGAGCACGTTGTTGACCTGGTTCGGAAAGTCGCTGCGCCCGGTCGCGACGATCGCATCGGGCCGCACGCGCACCGCGTCGTCGTACGGGATCTCGGGGTCTGGGTTCGCGAGCACGAACACGATCGGCTTGGGTGCCATCAGCTCGAGCATCTCGGGCGCGATTTGACCGCCCGAGGAAAGCCCGATCAACACGTCCGCGCTCTTCATCGCGTCGGCGAGCGTGCGCCGCGGATCGTCGACCGAGCGCGCGAACGGCGCCTTGTACGGACCCAAGCCGCCGCGGCCATCGCGGATCACGCCGCGCGAGTCGAGCATGCTGATGCGCTCGCGCTTGACGCCGATGCTGATCCACAAGTCCATGCACGCGATCGCCGAAGCGCCCGCACCCATGCACACGATCTGCAGGTCTTCGAGCTTGCGGCCTTGCAGGCTCGCCGCGTTGAGCAGCGCAGCAGCCGTGATGATCGCAGTGCCGTGCTGATCATCGTGAAAGACCGGAATGCCCATCCGGAGCTTGAGCGCCTTCTCGATGATGAAGCACTCGGGCGCCTTGATGTCCTCGAGGTTGATGCCGCCGAAGGTCGGCTCGAGCGCCGCGACCGTCTCGATGAAGCGCTCGGGATCTTTCGCATCGATCTCGAGATCGAACACGTCGATGTCGGCGAAGCGCTTGAACAGCACCGCCTTGCCCTCCATCACGGGCTTCGCCGCGTACGGACCGATGTCACCGAGGCCGAGCACCGCGGTGCCGTTGCTGATCACAGCGACCAAGTTGCGGCGCGCGGTGTAGCGGCTGACCAAGCTGCGGTCCTTGTAGATCTCGCGGCATGGCTCTGCGACGCCGGGCGAATAGGCCAGCGACAAGTCGCGCTGCGTCGCGACCGACTTGCTCGGCACGACCTCCAGCTTTCCGGGGCGTCCTTCTTCGTGGTAGCGCAGCGCCGCTTCGCGGTCGGTGGCGAACTCGATCGCCGCGTCTTCCACGGGCTTGCCGGCATCCACGGGCGGACGGGCTGACGAGATGGGAACGACCTTTTGGCTCGACATCGGGCTCCTACGTCCGCGGGGAGCGTTGAGCTAGCCCGCGGGAGGCGAACTGTCGAACCAAATCCGGCCAGAAACAAGCCTCGAAAGGCCGTGCGCGCTCGGCCCGTGCGATCCGCCTCAAAGACCGGCAAGCGGCCCGGTGCCGGCATCAATGTCACCGAAGGTCTGCACCTCGGGCAACCCCATCGCGTGGCACATGCTGACCAGCAGTCGGTTGTGGTCGGTCGCCTCGTTGAATTCCAAGTAGCGGCCCATCGGGATCGCGCCGCTCGCACCGCCCGCGACCACGAACGGCGTCGACTTGAACGAGGGGGTCTTGCCGATCCCGAGCTCGCTCGCCCAGACCACCAAGCCGTTGTCGAGCAGCGTGCCGTTGCCCTCGGGG
>JAYUYY010000066.1:0-3029 GCA_043752225.1 Sandaracinaceae bacterium
TACGACGGCGCGCGCATGTGGCTCTTGTTCGACGTGATCGGCAGCACCGATCGCATGCAACCCTCCTGCTATGGCTCGATCAGCGGCTTCAGCGCTGAAGGCGAGGATGTGCTGCAAGCCCGCGTGTTCGGCGATCAGCACGTCGAGGTCAGCGGCATCGCAGAGAGCCGCGTCCTCGGCGGTACGAGTTACGGAGTCTCGCCGTCGCTGAATGAGCCGCACAACCTGTTCGAGGTGGCGATCGAGACCGCGCCCGGCCGTTTTCGCTTTCAGCTCCATGCGCCGGACGACGCGGCCGATTGCGCGACGCGGCTCGGTGAGCCGATCAGCTTCGGCGGCACGTGCGGCAGCGGCGGCTGCACGATCGATCCCACGGTCGCGATTACCACGCCGCGCCCGCCGACTCGGCTCGCGCCCGCAGGAGAGATCGCGAGCTCGACCCCAACTCTGAGTTGGGTGAGCCCCGATCGGCTCGACACTGCGCTGAGCTACGAAGTCGAGCTGCGAGAAGCGGGCGGTGCGGGTCGTTCGGTGTATCGCGCGACGGCGTACGTGCCCGCGTTGCCGGTGCCGAGCGGCGTGCTTTTGGAGGGTGAGTACACGTTCAGCGTGCGCGCCGTGAGCCCAGCCGGCAGCTCGACCGCAGCGGAAGGAGCTTTCTCGGTGGCCCTTTTGGACCCCGCGCCCTGAGCGATTGCCTCGCGCTCTGCGAAGAGCGCCATCGTGGCCACCTCGTGCTACTACCGCCGCGCTCACGGATGGACGCACCCGATCCCGAACCGCAAGCTGCCAGCGCGAAAGCTGGCGTGATGCGCGCGCTGCGAGCGCATCCGACGCGGGTGTTTGCATTTCTGCTGTTCGCGGCCGGCTTGCCGCTGTGCTTTCTCGAGACGCCGCTCTGGTGGCTGGGCGGCTCGCTTCTGCTCGCGTGCGTCCCGTTGCTGCGAGTCGAGCTGACCGCGCTGCGGGGGCGCTCGGCGCGCACCCGCCCAGCGGTTGCGAATGCGCTCGGCCACACGGTGTGCCTGTCGATCGTCACGTTGATCGCGCTCACGATGGTCTCGGATGTGCTCGGCGGCGAGCGGCCGGTCAGCCACGACCACACGATTCACTTCGCGAAAGCCTGGCTCTTGCACGAAGACCTCCTATCGAGAGGTCAGATCTACGGCTGGACGCAAAATTGGTTTGCGGGTTATCCGGCGAACTACCTCTATCCACCGGGCGCGGACCTCTGGATCAACGCGGTCTATGTGCTCTCGTTCGGCGCGCTGACGTTCAGCCAAGCCTACGCGGGCGCGTTCGCATTGTTCCACGTGCTGACCGGCGTCTCCGCCTACGTGCTCGGTTGCACGGTGGTCGATCGCGCCGCAGGACGGCGCACGCTGACCGGCTACGCGGTCGCGCTGCTCGGCGCGATCTTGTGCGTGACCGATCCCGGCTTCTTCCGGATGGGCGGCTGGAAGTACACGGTCGACTACGGCGTGTGGCCGCAGGCGCTGTCGCTGAGCTTCGCGATCCTCGGCATCGCGTGCCTGCCCGCGATCGTGAAGACGCGCAAGCTCGCGCCGATCGGCATGTTCGGGCTGTGGATGGGCCTCGCGTTCATCACGCATCCGATCCAGCTGATCTTCCTCGCCATCACCGTGCTGGTCGCAGCGCTGGCCGCGACCGTGGCCGATGGCGTGCGCGCCGCGACCGCGCTCTTTCGGTTGATGCTCGGCGTCGCGCTCAGCGCGTGGGTCGGCGCGCTGTGGGCGTTGCCGTTCTTTTCGACCCGCGCCGAAACCAATCAGATGGGCGTGTGGTGGGACACCACCTACGAGATGGCCAAGGGCCTGCTCGACGCGCAGCTCTTCCCCGGCACGCTCGCGTACGTGTTCGCGTTCGGCATGCTCGGCATCGTCGTGATGCTGCGCACCAAGCGCTTCATGTTGCTGTTCATCGGGCTCATCGCGATCACGATCCCGGCGATCACCAACAGCACGATGATGGACGAGCTGCACCTTTCGACGCTGCTCGGCTCGCTCTCCAAGGTTCAGTACCTGCGGCTGTCGACGATGGTGAAGCCGTTCTGGTTCGTGCTGGCCGCGTACGCGGTGGTCGCGGTGATCGCGCACGCGCACATGCTCGCTGAGCTCGCGCTGCAAGAGCCCGAGAAGGCGGTGAGCAAGGCTTCGATCGTGCGGCAGACCGTGCTCGCGGGCGTAATCGGCCTGCTCACGCTGCCGGTGGTCGTGCCGCTCACCGATGCGTTCGCGACGCGGCACATCCACACGTCGATCATGACCGAGAGCGATCGCCCGATGCCGAAGGCGCGCGCGCAGCTCGAGCAGTGGCTCAAGACGAACTTGCCGAAGGGCGGCTTCTATCGCGTCGGCGTGTTCACCGGCGATTTCCACGATTGGATGGATCTCGGCTCGGTGATCGACCGGCCGCTCTACAAGCGCGGCTTCACGCCGGCTTCGAACTTCGTATATCAGCCGCGAGATCGCTTTCCCTCGATCCTCGAGGCGCTCAACGTGCGCTTCGCGATCTCGCGCCATCCGCTGCCCGAGCAAGACTTCGACAAGCTCGTGACGTTCGGCACGTGGAGCATCTATCGCTTCACCGGCTATCGACCCGAGACCTATCGCATCCTCGAAGGTGCAGGCGATATCCGCGTCGAGCGCTTCGGCAACGAGCTCGTGCAGCTGCGCGCGGGCCCGGGCAGCCACGGCAAGCTGCGCATCAACGTTAGCTACTTTTCGCGCTGGAAGGCGTACCGCGATGGGCAACCGGTGCCGATCACGATCACGTATCTGCGCGATGCGCCGACCGACAGCGGGTTCATCACCGTGCCGCTGGCGCCCGGTGAGTATCGCTTCGTGTTCGAGCGCACGCCCTTTGATCGCATGGCGATCCCGATCGGCCTGCTCGGCATGCTGATGTGCGGCGTGCTCGTGTTTGCGGACCGCCGAAAGGGCCTCTTGCGGCGCAGCAAGCGCGTGCTCGAGTGGGTCGATGGCTTGCTCGATCGGTTGTCCGAGCCG
>JAYUYY010000067.1:0-7747 GCA_043752225.1 Sandaracinaceae bacterium
CAACGCGGTGGCGCATGGCATCGAGTCGGAATCGGAGCGCCGCAGCGCAGGCAAGCCCGCTCAAGGGGTCGTCGTGATCGAAGCCAGGCGCCGCGCCCACCGCGTCGCGTTCACTTGCCGCGATGACGGCCGTGGGGTCGACGTCGAGGCGCTGCGCCGCGCCGCGGCCGACAAGGGGCTTCTTACTGCGGGTGCGAATGTGCTCGATGCAACCGAGCTGATGCGCGTCCTGTTGCACGGCGGAATCAGCACTTCGAGCACCGTGACCGAGGTCTCCGGTCGCGGTGTGGGGATGGGAGTGGTTCGCGACGCCGTCTCGCGCCTCGGCGGCGAAGCGCTGCTGCGCGAAGCTGGCCAAGGCACGCTCTTCGAGCTGATCGTGCCGGTCTCGCTCACCGCGCTCGACGCCTTGATCGTGCAGGCCGGCCAGCATGCGGCGGTCATTCCGCTCGATGCCGTCCGCCGCACGTTGCGCTTGTCTGCATCCGATATTTCCTCGAGCAGCGAGGGCGACTCGATCGTGTTCGAAGGCAACGTAATCCCGTTTTCTCCGCTCGCGCGTTCGCTGCGCGCCGACGTAGCGAACTCGCGCGTTCCGGGACGTCGCCGATCGGAAGCGGGCTCTTCGGTGCTCTCCGCCGTGGTGCTCGAGAGCTGCGGGTTCGTCGCTGCGATCGGAGTCGATCGATTGGTCGGCACCGACAATGTGCTGGTGAGGCCGCTGTCGGCGTGGACACCGGTGGACCCCGTCGTCGCCGGTGCTTCGCTCGATGCGAGCGGCACACCCCAGCTCGTGCTCGACCCGGACGCGCTGGTCGGAGCCGCACGCGACGCACGGCCTGTGCGCACCGAGCGCGCGAAAGCCGCACGGCCCGTGCTGGTCGTGGATGACTCGCTCACGACTCGGATGCTGGAGCAGAGCATTCTCGAGTCGGCGGGCTACGATGTAGACGTCGCGACCTCGGGCGAGGAAGGGCTCGCGATGGCGCGTCGGCGGCGCTACGCCCTGATGCTCGTGGATGTCGAGATGCCAGGGATCGACGGCTTCGAGGTGATCGCGCAGCTGCGCGCCGATCCCGAGCTGCGCGACCTTCCCGCGATCCTGGTCACTTCGTGCAATGCACCGGAAGATCTCAAGCGCGGCCAAGAGGTCGGCGCGCACGGTCACATCGTGAAGAGCGAGTTCGATCAGGCTGACTTCTTGAAGCGCATCGACACGCTCACGAGCACGCGATGACCAAGGTCCGCACGCTGATCGTCGAGGACTCGCTGACCGTGCGGAAGCGACTGCTCGCGATCCTGTCGTCGGACCCGCAGATCGAAGTGGTCGGCGAGGCGGGTGATGGCAAGCGCGCGATCGAGCTGTGCATGGAGCTGCGACCCAACGTCATCACGCTCGACATGATGTTGCCGGTGCTGACGGGCTTGGCTGCGACCGAGTACATCATGGCGCACTTCCCGACGCCGATCCTGATCGTGTCGGCGTCGACCAATCGAGGCGAGCTCTTCAAGACTTACGACGCGCTCGCTGCGGGCGCGGTCGATGTCTACGAGAAGCCGCACGGTGACGAGGTCGATGGCGACTGGGAGCGCGAGTTCATCGCGACCGTCAAGCTGGTCTCGCGGATCAAAGTGGTCTCGCACCTGCGCGGGCGACTCGGTGCGCTCGGACAAGCGCCCGCTCTTTCGAGCACCATGCCGCCGCTCGCGACGTCGCTGCGCCCGACCGACGGCGAGAGTGTGATCGCGATCGGCGCCTCGACCGGCGGACCGAGCGCGCTGCTCGACGTGCTGCGGAGGATCCCGAGCGAGACCGCTGCGCCGATCTTGATCGTTCTCCACCTCGACGAGCGCTTCGGCGAGGTGTTTGCAGACTGGCTCGACGCGCAAACGGGCCGTCGCGTTGCGCGCGCGCAACAGGGCGCGCCGATCGCGCAGCACAAGGGGCGCGTGATCCTGGCGCCCGCCGGTCAGCACATGACGGTGCGCGCGGGCCGCATCCAGTTGGATCGGAGCGCCGAGCGCCATTCGTGTCGCCCGTCGGTCGACGTGCTCTTCGAGAGCCTGGCGCGCGAGCACGGCGCGCGAATCGTCGCTGCGCTGCTCACCGGCATGGGGCGCGACGGAGCGCAGGGCTTGCTCGAGGTGCGGCGCGCCGGCGGTCACACGATCGCGCAAGATGAAGCGTCCTGCGTCGTGTACGGGATGCCGCGCGAAGCGGCGTTGCTCGGAGCGGCCGATCAGATCCTGCCCCTGCACGAGATCGGCGCGGCGCTCGCGCAGGCTAGCGCGCGGCGCAATGGAGCAGCGCGATGAACAAACGCGTGCTCATCGTCGACGACAGCCTGACGGTCCGCATGGACCTCAGAGACGCATTCGAAGCGGCCAGCTTTGCGACCGTGCTCTGCGCGACGATCGCCGAGGCGCGTATCGTGGTCGCACGCGAGCCGATCGCGCTCGCCATTCTCGATGTGGTGCTGCCGGACGGCGACGGCGTCGAGCTGCTCCACGAGCTGCGTACCAACTCAGCGCTCGCGGGCCTGCCGATTCTCATGCTCTCCGAGGAAGCCGAGATCCAAGACCGCATTCGCGGCTTGCAAACCGGTGCCGATGATTACGTCGGCAAGCCGTACGACGCCGGCTACATCGTCGCGCGTGCGCGCGAGCTGATGCGCGCTCGCGAATCGCCGGCGCGCAAAGCGACCACGTTGCTTGTGATCGACGACAGCACGACCTTTCGCGAAGCGCTGCGTGAGGCGTTCGAGACCGCCGGCTATGTCGTGATCACGGCGGCGAGCGGCGAAGAAGGTTTGCGGGCCGCGGCGACCCATCGACCGAACGCCGTGATCGTCGATGGCGTGCTGCCCGGGATCGACGGCGCGACGGTCGTGCGGCGGATCCGCCTCGACGCCGTGTTGCGCGATACACCGTGTTTGCTTCTGACTGGCTCGGACGACTCCGGCGCCGAGATCCGCGCGCTCGACGCCGGAGCGGACGCGTTCGTCAGCAAGGAACAGGACCTCGATGTCGTGCTCGCGCGGCTCGGCGCCATGCTTCGCAGCGCCAGCGGTCCAGGGCGCGATGTGAATGTCGCGCGTGCTCCCAAGCGCTTGCTCATCGTCGACGACAGCGAGACCTATCTCCAGACCGTCTCGAGCTTGCTCCGCAACGAGGGCTACGACGTGGTGATCGCGCGCTCGGGTGAGGCTGCGCTCGAGCTGCTGGCCGCACAGTCGGTCGAGTGCATCTTGCTCGATCGCATGATGCCCGGGCTGTCGGGCAAGGAGACCTGCCAGCGCATCAAAGCTGCGCCGGCGGTGCGCGACATTCCGATCATCATGGTCACTGCGCTCGACGACCGACAGGCGATGATCGAAGGCCTCGATGCGGGTGCGGATGACTACGTGCCGAAGTCGAGCGACTTCGAGGTGCTCAGAGCGCGCGTGTTTGCGCAGATCCGACGCAAGCAACTCGAGGACGAGAATCGCCGTACGCGGGAAAGGCTCTTGCGCAGCGAGCTCCAAGCCGCGGAAGAGCGCGCTGCAAGAGAGCTGGCAGAAACGCGCTCGGTTCTGGTCGAGGAGCTCGAGCGCAAGAACCGCGAGCTCGAGGCGTTCAGCTACTCGGTGTCTCACGATTTGCGCGCGCCGCTTCGCAGCATCGATGGCTTCAGCCAGTTGCTGCTCACGGACTGCTCCGCGGCGCTCGATGAGACCGGGCGCGACTACCTCCAGCGCGTCCTGCGGTCGACCAAGCGAATGGGGCAACTGATCGACGACTTGCTGGCGTTGGCGCGGGTCAGCCGCGCGGAGCTGCGCAAGACGCGCGTGGACATTTCGGCGCTGGCTCGGTCCGTCGTCGATGACATTCGACGGGGCGAGAGCGAACGCGATGTCCTGGTCGAGATCGAAGACGGGCTGAGCGCGGACGCCGACGGCCAGCTCTTGCGAGTCGTGCTCGAGAACCTCCTCGGCAATGCGTGGAAATTCACGACCAAGGCGAGTAACCCGCGGATCGCGGTCGGCTGCACCGAGCGCGAAGGTCAGCGCGCGTTCTTCGTGCGAGACAATGGCGCGGGCTTCGACATGGACTACGCGCAGAAGCTGTTCGCGCCCTTTCAACGGCTGCACAGCGAGCTCGAATTTCCAGGTACGGGCATCGGCCTCGCAACGGTCTACCGAATCGTCGATCGACACGGCGGTCGCATCACGGCGGAAGGCGAGGTCGGCAAGGGCGCCACACTTTCGTTCACGCTTGCGTCGGCCACCGGTGACATGAACAAGTCGTGTGTGAAGGCATAGCCATTTTCCGTGGGCGCCCAACGTGCTCAGGCACGCGACACCTACCGCGCGGACCGGCACGTCCCTAGCTCGAGCACAGTGTCGCAGCTCTCTGCGCGCTGACGCGCGAATCTCGGGGGCGCGCGGTTACTCTCAGCAGGTCGCGCTGACAGAATGCACGCAAGTGAAAATGCGCTGAGCATTTCCGCAAGCCATGCACGACTCATGCAGCGCTTCCTCGGCTGCGCTTCCGAGAAACGGAGAGGCCGGATGAGCAGGGCGTTGCAGGTGTTGATCGTCGATGACTCCGAAGACGACGCAGTGCTGCTCAAGCGGTGCTTGCAGCGAGCAGGCTTTACGCCGACGTGCGTGCGCGTCGATACCGGACCGGCATTGTCGGAGGCGCTCCGGTCGAGGTCATGGGACCTCATCATCTCGGATCACAACATGCCGGATTTCAGCGCGCCTGAAGCGCTGAGGTTGCTGGCGGAGCACGACCTCGATCTTCCGTTCATCATCGTATCCGGAAGCATCGGCGAGAATGCGGCGGTCAGCGCGATGAAAGCGGGCGCGCAGGACTACATCGGCAAAGACAACCTGACGCGCTTGCCGGCTGCGATCGAACGCGAGCTGAAAGACGCCGACGAGCGCAGAGCGCGGCGGGTCGCGGAGGAGCGGATTCGCTTTCTGGCGTACTTCGATCCGCTCACCTCGCTGCCGAATCGGGTGCAGCTCTGCGAGCGGGTCGACCTGTTGCTGCGCGATCCGCAGCGCGCGGGGGCTCCGCTCGCCGTGCTCGGCGTGAAGCTCGAAGGTCTGCGCGCGATCAACAACACGCTCGGCCACGCGACCGGAGAGCAAGTGCTGGTCGAGGTCGCAAAGCGCTTGCACGCGGTGCTCGAGCCCGAGCACCTGCTGGCGCGCACGGGAGGAGCCGATTTTGCGATCGTGCTTCCCTACGGAGAAACAGACTCGGCGATGGGGTTTGCGCGCAAGGTCCAGCAAGCGATCTCGATCCCAGTGTTCGTCGACGCGATGGAGGTCGAGGTCTCCGCGGTCCTGGGCGTCGCGCTCGCGCCCGACCATGGCGAGGACTCCGAGCTCCTGCTTCAGCGCACCAGCGTCGCGCTCGTGCAGGCGTGCGAGAGCATGTCGCGGATCGCCTTCTACGACCGCGAGCGCGACCCCTATCAACCGCGGCGCCTCGCGATGATCGCCGAGCTGCGTCGGGCGATCGAGACCGACCAGCTCAGCCTTCAGTATCAGCCGAAGGTCGGCTTCGTGAGCGGCGAGATGATCGGTGTCGAGGCGCTCGTGCGCTGGAAGCATCCGAAGCTCGGCCAGCTGTCGCCTGACACGTTCATTCCGTTGGCCGAGCAGACGGGTCTGATCAACCCGCTCACGCGCTGGGTCTTCAAGGAAGCGATGCGCCAGGCCTATGCATGGCATCGCGCCGGCCTCGGGGCGATCACCTCGGTCAACCTCTCGGCGCGCAATCTCCAGAGCCCCGAGCTCACCGATCAGCTCATGAAGATCCTTTCTTCTTCGGGCATCGGGGCCGACAAGCTCGTGCTCGAGGTGACGGAGAGCGCGATCATGAGCGATCAACCGCGCGCCAAGGAGATCTTGGACGGGCTGCATCAGCGCGGCATCGAGATCTCCATCGATGACTTCGGGACCGGCTACTCATCATTCGCCAATTTGCGGCGGCTGCCGGTGTCGGAGATCAAGATCGACAAGTCCTTCGTGATCGGCATGAGCAGCTCACCCGAGGATCGCGCGATCGTCGATTCCGTGATCGGGCTCGGCCATAAGCTGGGCATGAACGTGGTGGCCGAAGGCGTCGAAACGCACGCCGCGTGGAACGCGTTGGCATCTCTGAGCTGTGATGTCGCGCAGGGCTATTACTTGAGTCGACCGATCGCAGGAGGGGATTTGGTGGATTGGACGCGCGGCTTCAGCGCGCCTGCGTCCGAGCCTCCGACAGCGCACTCGGAGCACGAGACGGCTTAGTCGCAACTGAGCAAACGGCTCGGGCTCATCTCGTGCGTCTCCGCACGCTTGTGTCAAAGCGCCCCGCGTAGACAGCTCGCAGCGCGCTAAGCGCGCATTGAGCAAATGGCACACGCCGTGCTCCGCCTAACCGCTACCGAAGGGGGCTCATGGCGCAGCACGAATCCCACGTTTCACGAGAGGTCGCGGAGCAAGCGCGCGAGAAGACATGGCGCGGCTCGAGCTTTCTGCGCGAGCTGTTTCTCGGTCGGCTTCGCGAGGATCTAATTCCGCACTTTGCCACCACGAGCGAACGCCCCGAGCTCCGCGACTTCTATCGACGCCTCGAGCAGTTCCTGCATGAGGAGGTCGATCCGATCGCGATCGATGAGCGCGGCGAGTATCCGGACCACGTGATCGACGGATTGCGCGAGCTCGGTGCGTTCGGGCTGAAGATCGATTGCAAATATGGCGGCCTAGGCTTCTATCACAGCGAGTACGTCGAGGTGATGCAGCTCTTGGGCGGCTATTGCGGCAACTTGACGGCGCTGCTCTCGGCGCATCAATCGATCGGCGTGCCGCATCCGGTCGAGATGTTCGGATCCGAAGCGTTGAAGGCCGAGTACCTGCCGCGCTGCGCGAAAGGCGCGATCTCCGCGTTCGCATTGACCGAGCCGGCGGTCGGGTCGGATCCCGCGCGCCTTGCGACTACCGCGCGCAAGAGCGACGACGGCAGCCACTACATTATCGACGGCAAGAAGCTGTGGTGCACCAACGCCACCCTCGCGGAGGTGCTCGTGGTGATGGCGCGCGATCCAGATACTTCGCGCATCAACTGCTTCGTCGTCGAGATGAGCTGGCCGGGCGTGCAGATCGAGCAGCGTTGCCACTTCATGGGTTTGCGTGCGCTGGCGAACGGCGTTGTGACCTTCGATTCAGTCCGCGTTCCGAAAGAGAATTTGATCGGCGACGAAGGCGACGGTTTGCGCATCGCGCTCGCGACGCTCAATACCGGACGCTTGAGCTTGCCGGCTGCGACCAGCGGCGCTGCGAAAGTCGCGCTGGAGATTTGCCGGAAGTGGTCGGTTGCGCGCAATCAATGGGGCCAACCGATTGGAAAGCACGAAGCGATCGCACACGGCTTGTCGCGCATGGCGACGACGACCTATGCGATGGAGACGCTCGCCATGACGCTGGGCGCGCTGGCGGATCACCCCGATCGCGACATTCGTCTCGAGGCAGCGGCGGCCAAGGAGTGACGTGGCGCTCGAGCTGTTTGCGCTGACCGCGGTGGTCGTGCGCGCGCAACACGAGCGAGCCGACAATCTGTCCGCGCTACGGCTCGCCGAACAGTTTGCGCTCGACGCCAGGCGTCGGATCGATGACACGCTGCGCGACATGTGGCGGAACGAGGACGCGGAGCGATCGCAGCTCGCGCGCGAGCTACTCGAAGGTCGCTTCGAATGGCTCGAGCG
>JAYUYY010000068.1:0-7742 GCA_043752225.1 Sandaracinaceae bacterium
CTTTGCGGACAAGGCGTTTGCGGCTATCAAAGCCGGGGTGAGTTACCGGGTTATTCCATGGCAAATGGGCATCGTGGCCTTTGTCCTTCGGGCATTGCCGAATTTTCTTTTCGACAAAGTCTTTGCCGGACGACCGCGCAAGCGACGCATGGGCGCGCAGTGAAGACGCGGCACACAGTCCAACGGACGCTTGGGTGCCATAACGGGCAATAAAAAAGGACCCTAAGGTCCTTTTTTTGCTACGCGACTTTTAGCCGCGCAGGTACGGATTAGTAGCTGCTACGGCCACCACCACCGCCACCACCGCTGCGACTTCCGCCGCCGCCACCGCTGCTGGCGCCGCCATAACCACCGCCACCGCCGCTACGGCTTCCACCGCCGCCGCCGCCGCCGTATCCACCACCACCGCCACCGCCGCCGTATCCACCACCGCCGCCGCCGCCGCCGAAGCCGCCGCCACCGCCGCCGCCGCCGCCGAAGCCACGACCGCCGCCGCCGCCACCGCCGCCGGGACGCCGCTCTTCCGCTTCGTTCACACGAAGCGGGCGACCGTCGACCACGGTGCCGTTCATCGAGCTGATCGCCTTCGATGCAGCTTCGCCGCTGCCCATCGTGACGAATGCGAAGCCACGCGACCGACCGGTGTCGCGATCCAGCATCAACTTCACTTCGACCACTTCACCGTGCTGCGCAAACGCGTTCTGGATCACTTCTTCCGTCGTGTTGAACGACAGGTTCCCAACATACAAACGATTGTTCATGGCTTCTCCGTGCCGGCCGTTGCGCTATGCGCGAATCTCATCCGTTCAGTCGAAGGGCCGCAGCTCCGCAGACGGTTGCAGCGACTATCCGCTGCCAATAACACACGTGTTCGTCACCGAGAGCCAACGACCTTCCGCGGTCCCAAGAATCACAGAGGAGAGCCGAGCAAGCCGAGCACCGAGAAACAAACCCGAGATGCCCGGAGGGTGGCACGGGTCGTTTTGGGCTGCAACCAACTCACCGGCAAAAACAAGGCGCTTTTCAGCGAGCTGCGCGCTGCAACACGACGCGTGATCGCGCTCGCGATCGAGCTGCAACACGTTCGCAACACGCGCCCGAAACCGGGTCCAGTCACGGCGCGATCGCGAGCCCGAACAGGCGATGCCAGTAACGCAGCTCGCTCTCGATGCCGTTCTCGAGCGCGTCGTTCACGACCTTCGCGGTGGCATCCGACGAGACCTTCACCGCGTCGTAGTACCGCTGCCGATCGGTCGCATGCAGGATCACCGGAGGATAGCCCTCGCGGAGCAAGAGCAGGTTCATCAGCAGGCGAGCGACCTTGCCGCTGTGCTTGGTGAACGGGAAGGTCCGCAGCAGCTTGTAATGCGCACGTGAGGCAATGCGCGTCGGGTGCATCGTGCGTCGCGTCTCTTCTGAGTCGAGCCACTGCACGAGCTGCCGCATCAACAGCGGGATTTTGTCCGGCGTCGCGATCTCGTGGAAGTAGATCCGATGCAGCGGCATGTCCTTGCGATACCTCAACGTGCCCTTCGGCTCCGAGTCATCGGGCACGAGGATCGCGTAGAGGTCGCGCAGGGTGTCGAGCGTGATGGGCTCTTTCTTGTTCTGCGCAAGCTGCCGCACGAAATCGATCGCCATCTTGTGCTGACGGATCTCTTCCTGGACGGGCGAAGCCGGTGTGGTGCTGGTCGGTGTGGTGCCGGCCGCCTCTTGCTGCATGCGCGTGAGCGTCGCGACCAGCTCGCTCGGCTCGAACACGGTGCCCTCGATGGCACTGTCGTGATGGATCCACGAGACCTCAAGCCGGTACGCGAGCTCCGCGCGCTGCTCAGCGGTCGCGCGCGCTTGCAGCTCGCGCAGGCTCTGCAAACGCTCCTCGATAGTGCGCGGCCGCGGCCGCACGATCGGCGGCGGCAACATCGGCAGCCCGACTTTCTTCTTTGGCGGCGCGGCGGCTGCCTTCGCCGCCCCTCGCTTGCCCGCCGCACCGCCGCGTCCCGGCGGAATCGAAAGTGAGGCCAGGGTCCCCGGCGACGACGTGATCCCTGCGAACGGCTGTTCCACGCCTGACACCGCGGAGGGCTGGGCAGCCTTGGCGCGCATCGGCATGCGGATAAACGGTGAGTTGCGGCGCGGGACGTGATGTATCGGTCGAGCTTCGGGTTGAGCCACGGCCGCGGGCGGCAAGGTCGCCGGCGGGGCGGGCGGCTTGGTGGATCCGCGCGGCGCGGGCGGCGAGGTCGTCTTGGTCGGCGAGACCGACGGGCGCTTCCCAGCCGGCGGTACCGAAGCCGCTTTCACCGGAGCGGGCGGCGGCTTGGTCGCGAGCGGCTTGCTCGAAGCCGTGGCCGCAGGAGCCACGGACTTGGGCGACGGCGCCTTGGAGGGCCGCTTGACCGGGACCTTGGCCGGCTTGGGCTTGGGCGGACGTTGAGAGGGCGTGGGCTTGGCAGCCGCTTTGCTCGGCGTTGCCTTGGGCGTGACCGGCTTGCTAGCGGACTTCGCAGGCTTGGCGGGCGGGCGCGCCTTCGCCTTTGTTTTCGCCGCGTTAGCCTTCTTTGGCGCCGACCTGGGCACGGGCTTCTGGGCAACCTTTGCTCGGGCGGCCGAAGCCTTCACGGGCGTACCCCGTGTGGTGCCGGACTTCCCCCGAAGTGTGCGATCCGCCCCAGCCATGGGCTTTTGAGACGCTAGCAAGATCGCAGTTGGAGGTCAAACAATGTGACTGTAATCCGCGGAGATCACTTAGATTTCGGGCTCCGTTTGGGGGCATTGGAGCGGCGAGTTGCAGCGCTCACACCGTGTCGCAGGGGCAGCCTGACCCAAAAAGCGGCGCCGCCCAGATCGCTGTTGCCCGCGTCGACCTCACCGCCGTGCTCGAGCACGACCTTCTTTACGATCGCAAGGCCGAGCCCCGTGCCTTCGGTCTTGGTGGTGAAGTACGGATCGAACACGCGCGCTTGTTGGCTTGCGGGAATGCCCGGTCCATCGTCGACGACTTCGATCACGGCGTTGCGACCTTCGCGTCGCATCCGAATCTCGACGCGGCCGTGCGCGGTCGGACGGGCGGTGATCGCTTGCACCGCGTTGCGTACCAAGTTGTCGATCGCGCGTTTGAGCATCATCGCGTCGATCCGCACCGGCAGGGCGGCGTCGGCGACTTGCACGTGTACCGAAACCCGATCGGCGAAGCCGGCTTCTTCGGGTAGCGCGGTGAGCGCGCGCTCCATCTCGCGTGCGGCGTCGCGCAGGTCCGCGTCTTCGAGCGTGGCCTCCGGCAGCTTCGCGAACGCGCTGAACTCGCCGACCAAGCGCCGCAGCGTCGCGACCTCTTCCTGCACGATCGCGAGCGCTTCATCGAGCCGCTTCTGAAAAACCGGATCGGGTCCGCGATAGCTTTGGTGCACCTCTTGAACCGCGAGCTGGATCGGCGTTAGCGGGTTCTTGATCTCGTGCGCGAGCCTGCGCGCGAACTCCTGCCACGCCGAGATGCGCTGCAGGTATTCGATGCGGCCGCGCGAGTCGCGCAAGTCCTCGACCATCGCGTTGAACGACTTCGTGAGATCGCCGATCTCGTCGTCGACCGCGCTCGGCACCGAGACTGAGAGATCGCCGCGACCGACGCGCGCGGTGGCTTCGGCGAGCAACGCGACGCGCCGCGTCACGCGCCGTGACAGCACGACGCCGACCGCGACCGCCACCGCGATCACGCTGAGCAAGAAACCCATGTACACGACGAGAAAGAAGCTGGAGACCAGCGCGGTCTCGTTCTGCAAGCGCGTGAAGACTTCGTTGAGCTCACCAGCGCGCTGATGCGCGTGGAACAGCGCGGCGGGTGCGGTGACGGTCACCGCGATGTGCAAGCCCGAGCTGGGATCGCCGAGCGGCCGCGACAGCTCGAGCGGTCGCATGTTCGGGCCGAGGCGTTCGCTCTTTTCCGCGCGCGCCAGCTCGTGCGCGCGCGCATCCAACACGCGCACGCGGCCGACCGGCTCGTAACGTGCGATGCGTTCGTTCAAGCGCGCACGCAGCGTCTGGATATCGCCCGCGCGCGCCGCTTGCTCGAGCTTGGGGTCGAACGCCAGCGCATCGGCTGCCAGCTCGGCCGCTTGGCGTAGTGTTGCGAAATGCGTTTGATACAGCGCAACGCCGCTCTCGAGCTGCTCGCGTACGCCCGGATTGACGCCGACCTCATAGGCCTCGCGCAGCGCGCGCTGGCCGAGCACGAGCGCACCGACCAGCGGCACGAGCGCGACGGTGACCAGCGCGAACAGGATCTTGCGCTCGAAGCGACTGGTGCGAGGCCCAACACGCGGTGGCGCTCCGGTGCTGCCGTCCGCGCTGCTATCCGTACCGCCGTCCGTGCTCTGCCCCGTCATGGCACTTGGCAAGTGCTCGAGCGAAAGGACAGCGCGCGCTCGGCCGCGCCGAGCTTGCGGCTGACGAAGATACTCACGAACGATCCAAAGAACGCATCGCCGCTGAGCTCGCCGCCGGCGCGCGAGAGCCAACGCCGAATCCGCTGCACCGTGTCTGCCGAGAGCGGATTGAGCTCGACGATTACGCCGAAGTACACGCGCTTGCCCGCGAGCTTGGCGAACGCAGCGTCGTCGCCGAGCGCGAGGTTGCGCGGCTCGAGGCAGGTCGCGACGGCGGCGTTCATGTCGCGCTCGTTGCGCGCGCGATCGATCGTCGCGGTCTGCTCCTCGACCCGATACACGCCTTCCCACAAGTCGTAGACCACGCGGCACGCCGCTGCGCCGATCACGATCGGTCGCTCGCCGCGCTCCGGATACGCGTACACGCGGGTCACGATCCGTTGCGGCAGTCCGCTGCCGAGCTTCTTGCGCACGTCGGCGTTCAAGAAATCGCGCGCCGAGAAGCTCACGGTCGGTGTGCGACCTTGCCAGCGAATCGTCATCGCACGCGTCGGCACGTTGGCTTGCGCGCGCAGCGCCGCCGGCGCGACGCCGTGCCAGAAGAGCGCCACCATCGTCACGAACGCGAGCGCCGTTCGCGCTGCTGCACGCGCACGCTTCATTGCGCCTGACCCAAGTCGGGTAAGAAGCCGATCAAGCTCGAGAACCCGAGCTTGAAGAGGCCGATGCTCGTCTGCGCCTGCACGCCGATGTCGAAGGTGAGGTCGATCGGGACGCGCTCGAAGCCGTGGTAACCGGGCAATCCGAGCTTGAGCGCATCGCGTTGCGCGAGCAGGAAGATGCCCGCGCCGGCGTACGCATCGACGCCGCGCAGCGTGCCGCCACCGCGATGCAGCGGCAGCTGGTATTCGAAGTCGAGGCGCGCGGCGAGCTCTTCTTTGTCGAACTCTTGAATGCTCGTATCGAGCAAGTTGTGCGTGCGCCGGTGATCGAGGTTCAGCTCGAGCACGCGCGACGGCAAGAGGTCGCTCAGGTCTGCGGCATAGAATTGATAGAAGAACGGGGCGTTGCCGAACACCGAGCCGAGGAAGATGCCCGGGCTCAGCACGTGCCCCCAAGGCAAGCGAAAGAAATGCCGGAAGCTCATCTCGAGTCGCACGAAGTCGTACGTGCTGCCGATCAGGCCCGTGCCCAGGCGCGTCTCGAGCCGCAGGATCTGGCCGCGCGCGGGTAGGGCGGGATCGTCGCGCGTGTCGAAGACCAGCGCGAGCTGCAGGCTCGACACGTAGCTCGCGCTGTCGTCGATGTGAAAGTCGATCGGCGCGCGCTCTTCGCCGTTCTTGCCGCGCAACGTGCTCGCAGCGGCAGGCTTGCTGCTCACGTGCACGACCTCGCCGAGCCAATCGATCTCATATCGAAGGTGACTTGTAAGATCGCGCCCGGTGCCGATGCCGAGACCGCCGCGCTCGTAGATCACGACCGCGCGCTTGCGCTCGATGTCGGGATCGCATGGCGTCGGGTTCTCTTCGCCGGGGTCGATCACCGGGCAGGAGATGTCTCCGGTGACACGCGGCTCGCGGCCGAAGAACTCGCGCGCGTCGTTGTAGAAAAAGCGACCGCGCAAATCGAGGCGATGGCCGAGCCGAACCGGATCGTGGTAGCGCAGATCGAAGCCGGCTTGATGCTCGCTCGCGACCACGCTCGCGCCGACGCCGATGCCCAGCCCGAACAAGTTGGTCTCGGTCAGACCCACGCCTGCGTACGGACGCAGCGGATCGTGGCGGCTGTCGCTGTCGGTCACCACGCGCGCCAGGCCCGCGGTCACCCGCGAGAGCACCAGCGTGTTGCGCTCCTCGACTTCGATTACCAGCACCACGCGGCCGCGTAGGCTGCCGCGCCGCAGGCGCAGCCGAACATCGTTGAACCAACCGGTGCCGAGCAGCTGGAAGCGCACGCGATCGATGTCGGGATCGTCGACGTCGAGCAGCTCGCCCGGCTCGAGCGGAACGAAGCTGCGGATCACTTCGGCGGAGGTCGTATTGCCCACGATATCGATGCGCTCGAGCAGGTAGACGATGCTGCCGGCGTCTCCGACCAATCCCTCGCTCCTGGCCTCGGGCGTAAGCTCCACCGACAGCGCCGGCGCTTCATCCGAAGTGTCGGAATTTGCTTCGGAATCTTCCTCGGCCTCGGACGGCTCTGAAGTGACTGGAGCACTCGCTGGCGCCGCTTCGGAAGCCGGAACGACCGGACCGGGCGCGATCTGGGCAGGTGCTGTAGGCGGCGCGGCTTCCGCGCTGGGCGGCGCCGCAACCGGTGGCGGCGCAGGCTCGGTTGGCAGTGCGGGCGGAGGTGCCGCAGGCGCGGCAGCCGGCGGCGGAGCGGCTTGCGTCGGTTGCGCTTGGACCTGCGCGCGCAAACCCGCCAGCGTCGCGATCACGCACAGCGCTGTAACTGCACGGATCCGCAGCCCTCGCACGCGCGCGAGCCTACTCTAGGTGCTTCGCTCAAGCGAGCGCGTGCGGTCGCACGTTCGCGTTTGATTTTGCGCATTCCCTAGGTAAGGTCGCCGCCACCATGAGCACGAGCATCGCCCTCGAAGCGCTCGCGCGCCTGCGCGCTGGCAACGTCCGCTTTGCCAGCAACGTGCGCAGCCTCGACGTGATGCTCAGCCACACCAAGCGCGGCCAGCTCGCGGAGGGCCAGACGCCGGTCGCGATCGTGCTCGGCTGCTCGGATTCACGCGTGCCGGCCGAGGTGGTCTTCGATCAAGGCCTGGGCGATCTGTTCGTGATCCGCGTCGCGGGCAACATCGTCGCGCCGTCGCAAATCGGCAGCGTCGAGTTCGCCGCCGCGCGCTTCGGAACGCGCTTGGTCGTGGTGCTCGGTCACTCCGGCTGCGGTGCGATCACCGCGACGCTCGAAGATCTGCGCTCGCCGACCAAGCAGTCGCGCAACATCCGCTCGATCGTCGATCGCGTGCGGCCTTCGGTGCAGCCGCTGCTCGAGCTCGAGCGCCCCGACGAGCCCTACGCAACGCTGGTCGGCAAAGCCGTTCGCGCCAACGTACGCGCGTCGTGCAACCAGCTCCGCCACGGCTCCGAGCTGCTCGAGCAGATGATCGACGAAGAGGGCTTGCTCGTCGTGGGCGCCGAGTACTCTCTCGACCTAGGAACCGTCGAGTTTTTCGACGGCGTCCCCCGCGACACGCCAGCCTGATTCGCCTTCGATTTGGACGCGATAGCGGCTTACGTCCTCGGAAAAATCCTCACAATACAGGAAGTATTGTTCCGGTTTTTCCTGCGGGCGCGCTCGCTCTCGCGTCCAAATCGAAGGCGAATCTTGCCCTTGACGGCGCGT
>JAYUYY010000069.1:0-3021 GCA_043752225.1 Sandaracinaceae bacterium
CTCATCTCGAGCAGGTCAGCGACCGTCGACGGGTTCGGCAAGATCGTGCGCTCGCGCAGCGGCCAATACTCCTCGTGGTAGTTGAGCGCGTCGGCGCTGCCGCTGAAGTTGTGGCGCAAGCCGAGCGTGTGCCCGACCTCGTGCAGCATCACGCCTTTGTAGATGTCCTCGCGCAAGCGCTGCCACAGCGCGTCGCCGGTGTAGCCCGCGGCTTTCAAAGCCTTCGCTAGACCGATCACCGACGGATCGTCGAAGTCGTTGAGCCACACGCAGTGCTTCGAGGCCTTGTCGCGGCGCGCGCCATCCGCCTTGAGCGCGTCGACCGTTGCCCAGTTGGCGGGCGACAGAATCTCGAGCGCCTCGTCGTCGATCACGTCGGTCGGCGAATAGAGACCCTGACCGCGGCCGAGCACGACCTCGTCATTGATCAGCATGCGCTCGAACGGCGTGCCCTTGATCATCGCGAGGCGCTGCGTGGCGTAGCCGTGCTGCGCCGGCGGCAGGCCTTGCAGCTTGATCGCGTCGATTCGACTGCGCTGACCCGCGGTCAGCATCGAGCCCGCCTCATCCGAGAGGTCGATCTTGGCGAGCGCTTCCGCGACCGCGTTCGTCACCGACGGCCTGCGGCTCGTGACCTGCTCGCGTACGAAGTCGGCCTCGAGGAAGTCGTCGGGCTGACGGTCACCGTTGAGCAAGTCGACGATGTCTTGGCCGCTCTGCGCCTGGGTATCCACCGCCGCGCCGTACACGAACGCTTGGCCCGCGACGATGCGGCCGGTCTCCGGGTTGGGCGAGGACGGACCGTAGCCGAGCGGGCCGGTGAGCTGCGGGTTGTCGACCCAGTACAGGAAGCTGTAGCGAAGATCGCCGATGCGCGCGTGGCCGTCTTCGTTCTCATCAATGCAGAACATGCACGTGTCGCCGGTTTGCTCGTCGAGATCGGCCTCGAGCTCTTCGATCGTCTGCTCGCGCGCGGTCGCGACCGTTTGCTTGAGCGTCTTGTCCCACTCGTCGACGATCTCGTCGGTGACGGCCTTGAGCGCGTCCGGATAACCCACGCTCAGCGCATAGACGATCGGGCGCAGGCCGCGATCGGCGAACGGCTTCCACGCGCCCGACTCGTCGCGGCTGTCCAGCCAGACGTCGTATCGCGTAATCAGCGTTTGCGTGCCCGACCACGTCACGCCGCGGCGGCGATCATAGGTCGGCCGCTCGATCCGAAAGTAGCCGAACTCGCCCTGCCGCTGATCGTCGTACGTCATCGGCTCGTAGTCCTGCTCGCGCGCTTCGTCGACGCGCATGAAGGACGTGCGGATCTTGATCTCGTCGCCGGTGCAGTCGCCGAGCTGGTAGTTCCAGCTCAAGATGCAGCCGTTGTCGGTCGGCTCGACGAACAAGCGCTCGGTGAAGTCGAAGTAGTCGACCTCGCCCTCATCGTCCGTGTGGCGCTTGAAGGCGTCGGGGCCGCCTTCGTTCTCCTCGACGTAGCCGCTGTTGGTCGGCGTGATGCTGACCGCGGTCGAGATGAACTCGAAGTTGGCGACGAGGTTGCTCGACCAATCGACGCGGATGTGATCGCGCTCGTGCCAAGGCCGGTCGGTGGAGTCTTCGCGGATGACGTTGGTCTGCTCGCCGGTGCGCGGGTTGTAGTCGCGGATCACGTCGGCGTGATCGAGGATCGGGTACGCGACGATCGGGTTGCCTTTGAAGGTGCTCGGATCGCGACCGCGGCCGTATCCGTCGCTCACCGGCTGCTCACCGACCATCGACGCCGTGTGATCCGCGGCGCTGTCCGCGCCGGGCACCTTCTCGTACGCGCGGTAGCCGACGAGATAGTCCTGCTGGACCTCCCAGCGCACGATCTCGAGCGCGCCGGTCTCGCCGACGAACGAGAACTCGCTGGTGGGCGGCACGTCGGTGACGGTTTGCCGCACGAACCACGCTTGGTCCTCGAACATGCTCTTGGGCAACAGGTTCGGCTGCGTGCGATCGATATCGCCGACCTCTTGCGCACAGCTCGCGAGCGCGAGCGCTGCAGACAACAACACGATCGGGCGAACGAATGGGCCAAGATTTACGCGCATGGTCAGTCTCCGAAGGGCTCCGTCACGGTCACGTCGACGAAGAACAGCGTGAGGTTCTCCGCGGTCGAGCTGAAGTCGTAGAAGGGAAAGCGAAACGATTGATTGTCCGCGGTCTTGGGCGCGGCGGTCGTCGTCACGCCGCCTGAGAACGAGAAGCGCGAGTCGAGCTTGTAGGAGCAACTGATGCTCCCAACCGCGAGGTCGCGATGGCCGCGGCCTGGGACGGCGTACACGCTGCTCAACGCATCGCTCTCGTAGCTCGCGTAGGTGAACGCGTTCGAGAGCCCGTAGCTGATGCCGAAGCTGAGATCGCGCAGCGGCGAGTAGCCCACCGAGAGCTCGTTGAAGAACGAGTACGAAACGTTGTTGCCGCCGACCGCAGCCGCAGAGCCTGCGAGATCTTCGCTGCCACCTTCGCGCACGTGCAGGGGCGGCGGCGTCGGCGCGTCCTCGATGTTGACGACCGGGCTCTCATAGCTGTGGAAGTTCTTGCGAAACGCGCTGACGAAGCCGAATTCGAAGTCGCCGAGCTCGCGTGAGAGCAGCACACGAGCTTGTGTGCCTGCGACCAGCGTCTCGAACTGCGAAGCTTGCGAGGCGGGCAAATACAACCGGCCCTCCGCCGCCACTTTTATCTCGACCGCAGGGATCGTTGCGATCGCGTAGCGGCCGCGCAGCTGCACATCGGAGAGCCGCAGCTCTTGGCGCGCCGTGTCGCCATCTGAATCGGTGAGCTCTTGCGCCACCTGCGCTAGGACCGAGAGCCTGAGCTGGTTGTTCGGCTTGTACGACGGCACCACCGTCAGCCCCCAAGCGACGTACGCGTTGCGCACGTTCTCATCCGCGACGAAGCTGCCCTGCCCCACCGAAGACTCCAGCGTCGCGCTGATCGCGAACGGGGCTTGCGGCTCGCCATCGTCCTCGGGCTGGGGCGCGA
>JAYUYY010000070.1:0-7736 GCA_043752225.1 Sandaracinaceae bacterium
CGCGCCCATGCTCACCGCGATCGGACACGCCAGCATGCTGTTCTGCGGCTCGGTGTGATCGGAGTAGCCGATGTGCAGCTCGGGAAACTCGCGCTGCAAGAGCCCAATCCGCGCGAGGTTCGCGTTCTTGATCGGCGTCGGATACGAGAGCGAGCAGTGCAAGAGCGCGAGCTCCGCTTTGCGCTCGAGCAGCATCGTCACGGTCTTGCGGATTTCGTCGATCGTCGAGGCGCCGGTCGAGAGCACCATCGGCTTGCCGAACGACGCGACCTTCTGCAAGAGCGGCCAGTTGGTGATGTCGGCCGATGCGATCTTGTACGCGGCCATGCCGAGGCCCTCGAGCATGTCGGCGGAGTCGGGGTCGAACGGCGTCGAGAGCAGCAGGATGCCGAGCTCGGCGGCGTACCGAAACAGCTCGACGTAGCCGTCGCGATCGATCCGCGAGCGTGAAGCGAAGATGTCGTGCTGGGTCTTGCCGCCACCCGCATCCCAATACGTCGGTGCCCAGCGCGCCGCGATGCGGTCGGCGGAGTACGTCTGGAACTTCACGGCTTGCGCGCCGGCGATCCGCGTCTGCAGCACGTACTGCTTGGCCAGCTCGACGCTGTTGAAGTGATGCACACCCGCTTCGGCGATCACGATCGGGGCTGCGCTGTGCGCTACGGGGAATGGACCGATGTTCATGGTCATGGGCTCTTCTTTCGGGTCGGCATCGCTCGGCCGAGCAGCGCGTCGGCTGCCTTGAGGATGTTCTCGGCGACGCGTCGGTTCGAGCGGTCGCGCACGGCTTCAAACCCACGCGCGCGCATGTCCTCGCGCAGCTTCTTGTCGGTCGTGAGCATGCGCAGGTGCTCGGCCAGAGTGCCGACATCGACGTGTTGGCCAAGGCCCAGGTTGATCACGCCGTACGGGCTCGAAGCGTGCGTGTGCCGCAGCTCCGACATGTTCTGGCACATCGTGATCATCGGCACGCCCATGATCATCAGCTCGGTCACGGTTCGACCGGCGGCGGTGATCGCCACATCCGCTTCGCGCGTGAGCAGAGCCATGTTCTGCACGCTGCGCTGCACGGTGCCGCGCAAGCCAAACGCGCTCAGCTCGAAGTCGCCGTGCGGATAGCCCGGGCCGAGCACCACGATTACCTCGCCACTGAACCCGAGCTGCTGCAGCGCACCGAGCGCCTTGATCGTGAGGTTATTGGGGTCGGTGCCGCCAAACGAGATCAACACCTTCTCGACCGCATCGCGCAGGTGCTCGCGCGGCGTCGTGTGCTCGAATGCCGGGCCGACGATCGAGTGCTGCACGCTGTACCAATGATTCTCTTGCGGGCGCAGGTCCGTGTAGAGATCGTTGATCACGACGTCCGCGTGTTGTGCGCCCGGGCCGAGGTCTTCGAAGTTGACGACCACCTTCGCGTGCTCGCGCACGCGCTTGACGTACTCCGGCTCCGTATCGAGCACGTCGAGGATGGCGATGTCCGGCTGCTCGCGCTGGAGCATCGCGAAGAAATCCTCCTCGCAATCGATCGGTGCGATGTCGAACGGCGCGTTCTCGAAGAAGCGCGCGCCCAGCTCGAATACGCCATCGCGCCGCGTGACCAGCGTCAAGTGATGGCTCGACAGCTCGTATGCGAGCGCCAGCATGCGATGCACGTGGCCCATGCCGGTCTTGGGGCTGGCATCGCCGCGGATCAAGATGCGTTTGCGCTGCGCGTAGTACTCGGCCATCGCCCAGTCGGCGTGGGTGTCGATGTCGAGCCCTTCTTTTTCGCCGAGGTCGAGCAGCTCGGTCGGCGCGATGATGCGCGTGCCCTTGGCGATTACGTCGCCGATGCGCGCGGCGATGATCCCGCCGGTCTCGACGAAGCACGGCGCCGCCCACTGGCGATTGACGCGCTCCTTGTAGAGCGGCGCGGCTTTACCTGCGTCGTCACGCGTCCAGCGCAGGTGACCGTCGCGCTGCACCGTGAGCAGCGAGCCCGCGCCGCCGCGCAAGAGCGCAAGGCCGCGATCGATCGTGTCGAGCGAGAGAAACGGCGAGGTCGGCTGCAACGTGAGAAAGAAATCGCTGTCCTTGGCTGCGCCGGTCTTGCGCGTCTTGAGCCAGCTCGCCACCGCGACCGCGACCTCATCGAGCGTCACCGCGTCAGTCGCGAGCCGTGCCTCGCGCTGCTGGATCACCGCGAACGGCTCACAGACCTGCGCGATCTCCGCGCTGTCGGTGCTGACCACGATGTGATCGCGCGGCACGCGCGTCGCGAGCCGCTCGAGCAGGTGCAAAATCAGCGGTTTTCCCGCGAGCGGCCGCAGCACTTTGCGCGGAACACCCTTGGAGCCACCGCGCGCCGGAAGCATGAACCATACGTCGGAAAACAGCTCGGACATGAATGGCTCGATACTGGCCGACTCATCGCCAGGCGACAAGGATCGCGCGCGCTCGGGTGCTGCTGCGGATGCTCGTGTCGAGCCTACCAACCCGGTCGAGCGATCCTCGGGCGACCGATGAAATCGCAAAGGTCGAAATGCCGCTTGGGCCCTTGGCCGCCCAAGACTGCGAGGCCCTTCCATCCGAGGTCGATCGTCAAGTTGTAGCTCGACGACTGGCAGATCTCTTTCCACGCCTGGTTCATGCCGTCCGACCAATAGATGTCGTCGAACACCAGCGTGCCGCCGGGCTGCATCAAAGGCTCGATACGCTTGGCGTAGTGAACCGTCGCGAGCCGCTCGTGCTGTCCGTCGATGAAGGCGCAGTCGAAGCGTTCGGGTTGCTTGCCGAGCTCGTCGATCGCCTCGTCGAACAACCGGTTCATGATCGTGAACGTCTGCGAGTAACGAGAGATGTTCTTCTGCGCGAGCTCGCACAGCTCTTTGGAGCCCTCGACCGTGATCAGTGTGGGCTTCGAGGTCGCGCTCACGAAGTAGCAGCCCGACATGCCGGTGTTGGTGCCGAGCTCGAGGATGCGCCGTGCACCGATGCCCGAAACAATCCGGCGCAGCAAGATGCCGCCCTCCGGATGAACGCCGGTGCGCGCGTGATCGGCGACCGGTGAGCGCTTGAGCTCGGCGCCGCGTGCTTGACCGTTTTCGTTGAGATTGAAATCGCCGCCGTGCGGGGAGGGCAGGCTCGCCATCGTCTCGCTCGCGACCAAGCTCGGGATGCGGCGCCGAAAGCTCTCGATGTCGCGTCCGAGGCGACGCTCGTCTCCAGTCCAGTCGGCACGAAACGCAAAGCGCGCGGCTTCTGCGAAGGGAGCAGGCAGCTCGCGCAGAAAGTCCTGCTCGAACCGACCGCGATTGGCGAGACGGAGCAGGCGCTTGCGAACCTCGTCGCCGACAACTTGTGCCTTCGCAGTCGCTCGGTCCAGTGCGTGCATAGCTAGAGTCCTCCGCAGAAATCCCCGGTGCCTAGCTTGGGGTACGGGCTCATATCACGCGCCCTGCCTATTTTCACCGAATGGCGCCATCTAGCCCAAAGAGGCTAGCTGTCGAGCGGGTCCGGCGAAGACGGTGCCGATTGCGGTGTCGAGCTAGACGCCGGCGAGCTGGTCGAAGGCGGCAGCGTGTTGCGGGTCGCATCTTCGCGCAGCGCCTTCATGTCGAGCCCGAGCGCTTGGGCCCAGCGGTAGATCTGGCGGCGATCTTTGCCGAAGAACGCGGCGACTTGCGCGACGTTGCCGGAGTGCGCTTCGACCACCGTGCGCAGCTCTTCGATCGAGGGCACCGCATCGCGCCGCACGCACAAGAGCGGGCTCAAGGCGGCTTGCGCGGCCGGTGCGTTCTCGAAGCGGACGTCGAAGCGCTCGCGCATGCGCATCGGCAGGTCGCCGAGGTCGAGCTTGCCGTGACGCTTGGCGACCGCGGCGATCGGCGCGAGCACTTGCTCGAGCTCGCGCACGTTGTACGGCCACGAATAGACCAAGAGCGCCTCGGCGGCATCGGGCGTGATCGGCGCATCGCCCGAGTCCTGCAAGAAGTGCCGCGCCAGCTCGAGGATGTCTTCGCGGCGCTGGCGCAGCGGCGGCACGATGATGATGTGCGCCATCAAGCGCGCGTAAAGATCCGCGCGAAACGTTCCAGCTGCGACCGCGGTCTCGAGCTCTACGTTGGTCGCGGCGACGACGCGCACGTCGACGGTGCGCGGTTGATCGGAGCCGACCGAGCGGATCTCGCCGATCGCGAGCGCGCGCAACAGCTTGGCTTGCACGTCGAGCGCGATGTCGCCGATCTCATCGAGGAACAGCGTGCCCTTTTCAGCGCGCCCGTAGAGGCCCTTGCGCGCTTCGGCACCGGTGAACGCGCCGCGCACGTGACCGAACAGCTCGCTCTCGATTAGGTTGCTCGGCAGCGCGCTGCAGTTCACGGGAGTGAACGGCCCGACGCGCTCGCTCTGCTCGTGCAGCGCTTCGGCGACCAGCTCTTTGCCCACGCCGGTTTCGCCTTGCACCAAGACCGGCACGCTGGTCGGCGCATTGCGGATCGCTTCCCGCAGGCGCGCCATCGCGTGGCCCGAGCCGATCAAGCGCGCGTAGCCGCGGCCTTCGGCGTTGGGGCGCGACAGCGGCCCTTGCACCAGCTCGCAGGTCGCCGCATCGAGGTACTGAAACAAGAGCAGCGTCGAGCCGACGCGGATCACGTCGCCGTCCGTAAGCTCGGCCGAGGTGATCGCGCGCCCGTTCACGAACGTGCCGTTGCGGCTGTCGAGATCTTGGATGCGAAAGCCAGTCTCGCTCGGCTCGATGCTCGCGTGGCGGCGCGAGACCTGCGCTTGTCGCAGCGGCAAGCTCGGCGCGCCCTCGGGCTCGCGACCAATGATGAGCGGCTGCGGTCCGAGCGTTCGGCTGTAGCCGAGGTCGGCGCGCGCCGGGCTGTACACGACGAGCAACCGATGCGCGCCGCTCCCTGCGATGCGGCCCAACGGAGTCGGCTCGGTCTGCGTGAGCGTCATGGATGCGATGGCGCGAACACCGCTGCAGCGGGCTCGACTGTACGGTCCTAACACACCGAGTCATGGCTCGCAGCCCAGAGTGCGCGCCGAACAGCACCGATCGTCTCGCGAGCGACCTCTCTTCGTCCCGCTTGGGACCCGCTCATGTCCCAGCTCGGCGACGCGATGAGGCAGACGGTTTACAGGGCCCAGGCCGACGAAGGTGCAAGGCCTGCGAGCTCCTCGAAGCGGCCCCACCACGCGCTCGCATCATGTCCCTTGATTTGAATCGCGTTCAAAGCTTGGTGAAATTTGGTTATCCATCGTGTCCAAGCGCGGCGCTTGATCGCGATTCTCGCGCTCGACTAGGCTCCGCCGCGTTCGACGTGCATGCAGCGCGTTGGAGCGTTCGCGGACACAACGCGTGCGCGAGGGTTTCGGGGACAGCGCGCGACACCGTGTGGACGCTCGGACGTCAGGTGCAGCGCGCGAGCGTGGAGACAAGCGCATGGGGCACAAGGGCAACTCGTGGTGGATGCTGGTCGTGCTGCTTAGCTGGACCAGCGGTACGCGGGCCCAGCCCGCGCCAACGCAGCCCGCTCCAACGCAACCTGCACCAACGCAACCTGCGCCAACGCAACCCGTCGCGCCGGTCGAGGTTGCGCCTGCGGCTGCGCCGGTCGAAGCCGCACCGCCTGCGGCAGCGCCGGTCGAAGCCGCACCGCCGGTCGCCGCACCGGTTGAAGTGGCGCCGCCTCCGCCGGTGTTCGCGCCCGCGGAAGAAGCGCCCGCCGAGGCTGTGTACACCGAGGAGATATTGCCTGAAGCGACGCTGCCCGAAGCCGACATCACGACCACGCAGACCACGAGCAACGAAGACGAGATCGTCGTCACCGGCACGCGCATCAAGCGCAAGACCGCGTTCGCGCCGTCCGCGCCAGTCGACGTGATCGATCGCAAGCAGCTCGAGTATCGCGGCGCGGCGAACCTCTCGGAGCTCGTGCAGTACTTGAGCGTCGCGCAAGGCTCCGGATACGACGGTGACGCAGCGGGTGCCGGCACCGCATCGATCAACTTACGCGGCCTCGGTGCGGGCGCGACGCTGGTGCTGATCAACGGCCGCCGCATGCACTACAGCGCCGGCGGCATCGCCGAGCACTTCGGCGACATCAGCACGATCCCGATGGCCGCCGTCGAGCGCATCGAGATCCTCAAAGGCGGCGCGTCGGCGATCTACGGCTCGGACGCCGTCGCGGGCGTCGTCAATGTGATCACGCGCAAGAACTTCAACGGCGCGCGCTTCGAGCTCACCGGTCAAGGGATGCAGGACATGTCGCAGTCGGGGGTCACCGGCAGCGCCGCGTTCGGCAGCACGAGCGAGCGCAGCCGCGTGCTCGGCTCGGTGCAGTACTCGCGCAGCACGGAGCTCAAGGCCAACGAGCTCGACTGGACCGAAGGTCGTTACTGGAACCCATTTGGTCAACCGGGGTCGGTCTCGGCATCGGGCGGCAGTCAAGCCGACCCAGGTTGCGCGGACGGCGCGCGCTCGCGCATCGCGGACGTCGCGACCGGCACCTTGTGTCAGTACGACCAGCGCGATCACCTCAACATCTCCGGCAGCGGCGAGCGCGCGGCCGCGCTGATCACCGCCGAGTACGACGTCACCGATCACACGACGGTGTTCAGCGAAGTGCTGGTGTCGCGGCTGCGCGGCGACGGATCGTACTACACGTTCCCGGTGCCGGCGCCGTACCCGATCGTCCCGGAAGAGCACGTCGACAACCACTACGACCAGGACGTGCAGTTCATCGGCCGGCCGTTCGATGAAGCGCAGCGCAACACCGCGGACGACGACACGTTTCGCGGTGTGATTGGCTTGAAGGGCGATCTCGAGGGCGCAGCGAAGGACAGCTTCCTGGAGGCTTGGGAATGGGAGCTGTTCGCGAGCTACGGGATCAGCCGCTACCGCAACATCATCCACGACTCCAACCGCCAAGCGCTCCAAGACGCGCTCAACAGCTGCTCGGATCCTTCGGATCTAAGCGGCTGCTTCAACCCATTCTCGAGCGCGTACGACGGCACCGGCACGCCTAACTCGCGGTTGGTGAAGGCGCGGATCATGGGTGAGATGGAGGTTCTCAACGACCACGCGCTGCAGACCTATAGCGGAGGCCTGAGCGGACCGCTCGTCGAGCTGCCCGGCGGCGATCTCGGGCTCGCGCTCGGCGCCGAGGTTCGCCACGAATGGCGCTCGACCGAGATCGATCAAACCGGAAACCTCGAAGGCTACTCGTTCGTGCTCGGCAACACCGATGCGCTCGCCAGCCGCGACGTGTACAGCGGTTACCTCGAAGCACGTTGGCCGTTCTACGACGGCATCGAGCTGCAGACCGCAGGTCGTGCCGAGCGCTACACCGACATCGATCGCACCGGCATCTCACCGAGCCTCGGGCTGACGGTTACGCCGTCGGAAATCGCGGGTCGCGAGAACACCGCGCCTGCGCTGCGCAAGCTGCAATTCCGTGCGCACGGCACGCGCGCGTTTCGCGCGCCGACCATCTATCAAAGCTTCCCAGGCAAGGCGACCGTGCCCGCGGGCGTGACGCTGCCCGGCGATGCGGTGCCGACGTTCATCCCGGTCACCTACGCCGGCAACCCGGATCTCGAAGAAGAGAAAGCCTGGGCCTTCAGCACTGGCTTTGCGTGGCAGCCGATCGATGAGCTCGGGCTGACCAGCGACTTTTGGTACTACCACTACCGCGACAAGATCTTTCAGATCACGCCTTCGCAGATCGCTGGCGAGCACTTCTCGA
>JAYUYY010000071.1:0-3020 GCA_043752225.1 Sandaracinaceae bacterium
CCTACGGCAGCGCGCTGACCGACAACGGGACGGACCTCGGCGCGCTGGTCGGCGCTGCTTACGGCGAGGAAGCCGAAGGCACGTTCAACGGCATCTGGGCCGCACACAACGGTTACTTCGTGCAGTACACGACCGGTGTCGCGACCGACGACACGGGCATGCAAGATGCGGCGGTCAACTCGCTGACCGAGTCGTACGTTCCGGACTTCGCCGCGTTTCTCGCCGGTGCGACGGACATCCCGCAAGCAGATCTCGAAGATCTGATCACGCACCACGTGCTCACGACCAAAGAGATCGTGGATCTGCAGGCTGCTGAGGACTGGGCGGGCGCGTACGACGCGATCCGCGAGGCGTTCGCGCACATGGCGATGATCGGTGACCCGCTCGCCGCCGCGATCGCAGGCAAGTTTCCGGAGGATTTTGCTGGCGACAACAGCACTGCGCCCGTCGACTTCCGCGTTGCGCTCAACACGCTCTTGCAAGAGCACATGTACCTCGCGTCGTTCGCGACGGGCGCGGCGCTCGGCGGCCGCACGGACGAGTTCGACGCGGCGGGCAGCGCGCTCACCGACAACGGCACCGATCTCGGCGGCGCGGTCGAGTCGATCTATGGCGAGGAAGCGGGCGCCGAGTTCAATCGCATCTGGGCGGCGCACAACGGCTTCTTTGTCGATTACACGGTCGGCGTCGCGACCGATGACATGGAAATGCAAGACACCGCGGTGATGAGCTTGACCGAGACGTACGTGCCGGAGTTTTCGGCGCTCTTGGCCGGTGCGACCGGCTTGCCCGAAGAAGCCGTCGCTGGGCTGACCGCTGCGCACGTGCTGTCGACCAAGGACGTGGTCGACGCGCAAGCCGCGGAGGATTTCGCGATGGCCGCCGAGCTCGACCGCGAGTCGGCGCATCACATGCGCGCGATCGGCGACCCGCTCTCGGTCGCGATCGTCGCGTCGATGCCTGACAAGTTCTAGTCGTTGCTTCTCATCCGGGCGCGAGGCACCCCCCTGCCTCGCGCTCGGACTTTTTAACTCGGACCGCCGAAGCAGGCCGGCTTGCCGTATCGTCAGAGACGGACGACCTGCGGCTTGAGTGAGAACAGAATTCCCACCACGTCGCTCCTCGTCTGATCGTCGATGCCGTTTTTGTTCAGCGCCGCGACGATGTCGTCGACCACGATGACGAATTCTTGCTCGCTGACGTTCATGCCTTTGTGGGCGGAGATCAGGTCGCGCCCGGTATAGGCCTCGGGGCCGCCAGTGCCCGCGCAGAAGAACTCCACGGACACCTTGTGAAGGCGATCCATGTCCTTCACGGATTCAAAGCGGGACTTGACCAGTGGGTTCGCGAGGTGGTTGGCGATGACGTCGCGGACGATGCGGCTGATGCCCTCGACGCGGCCGAGGCGTTCATAGAGGGAAGGCGTGCTCATAGGATTTGGCTCCTGATCGGGCGAGCTCCGTGCTCGCGTGCGAAACCCTGCAGCACTGGTGTTCCTGAAACGTTCCCGGCGGTCCCCATTTCCCGATAATCTGCGCGGGGTCATGCCGAAAAGCGCAAAACAGCGCAGCGCGCCGCCTGAGCGGTTGGACCTCCGGGTGCTCGGTGCGTTCGAGCTGAGCGTGGACGGCATGGCGATTCACACGGACGCTTGGCCGAGCCGGCGCGCTCGCGAGCTCGTGCAGCTGCTCGCTCTCTCACGTCAGCATCGGCTCTCGCGCGACCAAGTCGTGGACGCACTGTGGCCGCAGCTCGAGGGTGACGCGGCCTCCGCAAATCTGCGCAAAGCTGTGCACTTCGCGCGGCAGGCGATCGGTCATGCCAGCGCGCTGTCTTTGCGCGAAGGCCACGTAGCCTTATTGCCGAGCGGCAGCGTCACGACCGATCTGTCGCGCTTCGAGCAGGCCGCGACGAGCGCGCTTGCGAGCTCCGATAAAGCGCAGCTCGAGCGCGCGGCCGCGCTGTACACGGGCGACTTGCTCTCCGACACACCGTACGAACCTTGGCTCGAGCCGCACCGCGCTCGCGTGCGCGCCAAGTACCTGCAGCTGTTGCGCGTCGGCAGGAGCTTCGAGCAGCTCGTGCAGGAAGATCCAACGGACGAGGCCGCACACCAAGCGTTGATGCAGATGGCGCTGGCCGCGGGCGCGCGGACCTCTGCGATCCACTGGTACGCCCGGCTGCGAACGGCTCTAGCGCAGACGCTCGGCGTGCGCCCTAGCGCCGAAACCGAACGGATCTACGCGAGCTGCGTCGCCGAGCTGCGCGTCGAAGATCCGGGCTTCGTGGGCCGTGAAGACGCGCTGGCACGCACGCGCGAAGCGCTGATCGGCGGCCTCGATCGCGACCCTCGGGCTGTAGTCGTGCGCGGCCCGGCAGGCATTGGGAAGACGGCGTTCTGTCAGCGCCTGGTGCAGCTCGCGCTCGCCGATGGCTGGGGCGCGCTGATGGTGACGCCGCACGATCCCGAAGCTCCGTACTCGGTGATCGCAACCGCGATCGAGCAGCTGGTGACGCGCGATCGATCGCTGCTCGACGCGGTCGGTGATCATGCACGGCGTGTGCTTGCAGCGATCAGTCCGGTGGCTCGGCCTGCGCCCGCGCTGCCGGGCGCGCTCGCACGTCATCAAGTGGTGGGCGCGATCCATGCGTTGCTCTTGGCGTTGCGGCCGGGGATGCCCGTGTTGTTCGTCGTCGACGACGCAGATGCGGTGGATGACGCGAGCGCTGAGGTGCTCCTGCACCTCGTGTCGACCGGTGCGCCGGTGCGCACTGTGCTGTCTCTACGTTCGACCGCGTTGCGTCCCACGCTCGACCGCGGCGTGACGCGGGTGATGCGAGCCGGGCGCATGCTCGCAGTCGACTTGCTGCCTCTACCCTCCGAGGACATCGCGACTCTCATCGCGCGCGCCGCGCCGCGCAAGCTCGATCAGCGCACCTTGCTGGCTCTGGAGAGCGCCGCCGAAGGCAACCCATTCGTAGCGCTCGAGCTCGCGCGCGCGGCGGAGCAAAGCGGCGGC
>JAYUYY010000072.1:0-3020 GCA_043752225.1 Sandaracinaceae bacterium
CGCCGGCTTGCGCGTGCCGGGGGTGCGGATCCTCGATCCGGGCTGCGTTTCGAAGTCCTGGCCGCGTTACTTCGAAGCGTTCGATCGGCTGCGCTGATCTGATACAAAGCGCGTGTGATCAAGAACCGAATCCACACGGCGCGCAGCTGCGCGGGGTCTCTCTGGCTGTGCCTTCTGGCGCTCATCGGCTGTGCGAGCAGCGGCTCCTCGACCGAGCCGAGCGCGACTGAGCCCTCGAGCTCCGGCGCGGAGGTCGCGGCGCCGCTCGGCAAGCGCGCTGGACCGCCGGATGTCACCGGCGAATGGGTCGAGTTCTGGGCGCTCACCGCCGACGCCGGCGCGGACAGCCAGCGCTACGTGTTTGCTCCCGACGGCCACTTCGAGTGGCACGCGGCGGCGTCAGCCAAAGAGCCGATGATCGCGCGCTTCGGCACGTTTACAGCGAGCGGCATGTTCCTCGACGTGAGCGTGAAGCTCGAGCAGCCGCAGGCCGGAGCCGCCAAGTGCGCCGACGGCTGCCGAACCGCCGTCGAGCCCGCGCGCTTCGAGCAGATCGCGCTCAGCGAATGCCCGCCGAACGAAGAAGCCAAGTCGATCGACGCGCGGTACCGCTGCCTCAGCTTCAACGACCGCCCATTCTGGCATCGTTAAAAAACTTCAGCCGACCGCAGGGGCCGAGGGGAAGTCGGCCCAGACGGCGTGCTCGTCGTGACCGAGCCGCGCGCTGCTACGGCGTAGCGCGCGTCGCAGTGAGCCGTGGGCGTGTGGCCGTGCATCGCGCGCCGCGCGGTGCGGCGCATCCGATGCGGACCAGCTGCACGTCATGCGAACGTCCTCACGGATCGTGCCTGTGCTGGTGCGTGTGGGGAACACGCTCGCGGTCAGCTCGAGGTGAGCGCCTTCCGAGACGCGTTCGAGCGCCGCGCCGGTGAGCGCGACGACGATCAGCTCGACGTCGGGCAGCGCGGCCCAGATCTCGACCCGCGGTGTCGCGACCCGCACCGTGATCGGCACCTCGCGCGCCAGATGGCGCAGCAGCGGCTCGAGACCCGCGAGCGTGGTGCTGACCCCGAGCGGCTCGATGCCGAGCGCGCGGCGTCGCCCGCCCAGCTGCAACCAACGCGTGAGGCCGGCTGCGCGCCAGGCCGCAGCGCGCAGCTCTGCCAAGTGCGTGATGTCTTTGCTCGCTGTGCCGAGCCTGCGCTCGACGACGAACGCGTAGTTCAAAACGGCCGCGAGCTGATTGTTGAGATCGTGCCCGAGCTCGCCGGTCAGCCGGACGACGGAGGCGAGGGTGCCTGCCGATGCGCGCTCGCTGCCTGTGAGCGTGAGGCAGAAGGCGCTGACCACGCCTTCGGCAGTGCGCAGCGGTGCGAGCGTGCCCCCGAGCTCTTGACCGTGCTTGCCCAGGAGCTTCAACGCGCGCTCATCGGCCGAAGTCAGCGCAGCGCGCAGCGTCTCGGTTTGCAGACCGCGCGCGCAGCTCGAGAGCAGCGAGCCGATCGCTTGCTCGCGCGCGACGCCGATCGCACGCGCAGCCGCCTGGTTGATCGCCAGCACGCGACCGGTGACCGCGAGCAGCAGCTGCGGCTCGTTGTTCTGCTCGAGCAACGCAGCGAGCTGCTGCGGGTCGAAGCCTTCGAAAGCAAACGGTGCACCGCCCTCGCGACGCCGTGTCCCGGTGGAGACCTTGTCCCCCGTGCCCTCGGGCAAGGGCGAGCTACGTGCTCCCATTGACCACCCCCGTAAAGAGTCCCCAAATCCCCTGCCCGATCCGTATAGCGGAGCCTTGCGCCTCGACGCAAATGCTCCCGGACGGCGGCACGGCGCCCGTGTCGTTTCTTAAGGCCGCGGGCGCAGACCGGAAGAGGCGTCGCCTGGCTAAATGCTTGGTCTAAACGAGCGAAAACGGGGTCAGCGCAGCTCGATCTGGCGCGGCAAGGGCACGCCGCGCAGCGGTGCAGGCGAGCCGGGAAAGATCAGCTCGTAGGGCGCTGCTCCGAGTTGGGCGACGACCAGCTCCACCTGCGGGTCCGCGCCGTCACGCGTCGCGAGCACCAGCGCGTCGAGCGCGCTGTCACCATCGAGGTGCGTGAGCCGTGCCGCGAGCACCGACAAGCCCGATTCGGCGCCGCGCATGACGAGCCTCGTCGTGCGCTTTGCCGAGGAGCCGAGCACATCCGAGATCGAGATCAGCTCGGGATGCGCGTAGCCGATCACGTCCAGCTTGCCGTCGGCATCCACGTCGAGCAGCGCGAGATCGCGCAAGCCGTCGAGGATCGTCAGCGGCACGGCGCTGTAAGAGGCCGCGGCGGTGTCCCCGCCGGTCTGCGCGTTGCGCCGGATCAGGTATGCGTGATCGCCGCTCGCGATCAGCTCGCGTCGGCCATCGCCATCGAGGTCGAGCGCGTGCACGGCCTGCGCGCCTGCGACCTCGAGCGTGATCGGCGGGTTCGCCGGTGCGGGGGGCGTCGCCGGTGCAGCGGTCTTCGGCGGCACGCTCAGCAGCGTCAGCCGGCCGGTCGCCGGTGACAGCACCGCGGCTTCATCGATCGCGTCGCCATCGAGATCGAGCGTCGCGAGCAGCTTGGCGCCGAGCGTCGCGAGCGGCGTCGCGCCGAGCTCGACCGGAAGGCGCGCGATGCGCAAAGGCGAGGGCCCGCCCGAAAACAGCCACAGCTCGCTCGGTTGCGCGGCGCGCGCTTCGCCCAGCTGCAAGAGCGCGAAGTCTAGGCCCGGCTCACGGTCGAAGCTCGCGGTGATCAGCTCGCCGGGCGCTGCATCGTGCACGCGCAAGCTGGCCGCGCCGACGTTGCCGTTCAGCAGCGGCACGCGAAACAGCGCGCCGCCGGCCGGCGAGCCATTGCGATCGATGCGCAGCGTCGCGACCAGCCAGCTCGTCGCCACGCCCTCATCCAGCCGCACGATCGAAGCCGGCCGCGGGGCACGATCGGGCGCAGGGCTCGGCACGTCCACGCGCGCGATGCGCCGTGCGAACACGATCGCGCGCTCGGAGCCTC
>JAYUYY010000073.1:0-3014 GCA_043752225.1 Sandaracinaceae bacterium
CAACGCTCGGCGCGACCGTTGACGCGCTCGGTTTAACGACCGCAGCTGCGCTCTGCCGCTGCGTGCTCGGAGCGCTCGTGCGCGGCGCATGCGCGGTCGAGCTGCGCGGCGGAGGCGGCGGCAGCGGCTGGCCGGCTCGCGTTTGCGTCTTGCCGGGTTGCGCTGCGCTCGTCGGTCGCTTAGCCGGCGCAGGCGCGGCCTCCGCTACGCGCGAAGGGCGTTGGTTGCGCGGGTCCCCCGTCATGCGCGAAAGTTTAGCAAACCATCGGCGCATAAAGCGCGTGACCTGCTGATCGGGGCGCTGCAGCTGCGCAGGCCAACACCGCTGCGGTGCATGTTCATGTGCCCGCGCGCCCACATCCGAGATCGATGCGCGGCTCTACGTTCGAAGGCGCGCGCTGAGATCGCGCGCGCTCAGCGCTGCGAGCAGCTTTTCGTGCACGCCGCCGAAGGCACCATTCGACATCGCAACCACCGTGTCGCCCGGCCGCGCGGTACGCACGACGCGCTCGACGATCGCATCCACGCTCGCGAGCGCCTCGGCTGTCGTCTGAGCAGAACGCTCGCTAATCTTCTGCGCAACCACCGCGACATCGAGCCGTTCGGCAGCGTCGATCTCGGTGCGCCCGACCGGCGCGAGCAGCGTGACGTCGGCCGCCGCGAACGCCGCCGGATACTCGGCTTCGTGCAGCTTGCGCGAAGCGGTCGCGCTGCGCGGCTCGAACAACGCGAACAGCTGGCCGCTCGGATGGCGCGCGCGGATCGCCGCGAGCGTCTCGGTGACCGCGGTCGGGTGGTGCGCAAAATCGTCGTAAATCCGAACGCCGCCGGCAATGCCGCGCAGCTCTTGTCGCCGGCGCACGCCGCCAAAGCGTTGCAGTGCGGCGGTGAGATCGCGCACCGCGACCGGGGTCGCGCTCGAGCTGCGCATGCCTTCGGCGGCGGCGGCGATCGCGGCGACCGCGTTCCTCACGTTGTGATGTCCGGGCAACGGCGAGAGCACGCGCCCGCAGAGGCTGCCGCCGTAGAACAGATCGAACGGCTGATGATCGGGCTCCGCGCTTGCGGGGGCCGCGAGCCAGGTCGGCGAGACGTCGCCGGTGTCGTCACCTTCGAGCGCGAACGTGCTCACCGTGCAGCGCGCGCGCGCGAGCACCGCGCGCACCTCGCGATCGGCGGCATTCGCGATCAGCACGCCATGGCTCGGGATCAGCTCGATGAAGTGCTCGAACGCGTGGCGATAGCTCGCCATGTCCGGATAAATGTCGATGTGATCGTGCTCGATCGAATGCAGGATCGCGATCTCGGGCCGGTACTGCCAAAGCTTGGGCGTCTTCTCGAAGAACGCGCTGTCGTACTCGTCGCCTTCGATCACGAACGGCCCGCCATCGCGCCCTGTTCGAAAGCTGTGCGCAAAGTCCGCCGGGATGCCACCGATCAGGAAACCGGGTGAACAGCCGGTCGCGTCGAGCAAGAACGCGAGCAGCGCAGACGTCGTCGTTTTGCCATGCGTGCCTGCGACCACGAAGCTGCGCTGCCGATCGAGGAACAGCTCGGCGAGCGCTCTCGCCATCGACACGTAGCGCAAGCCGCGCTCGATCGCGGCGCGTGCTTCGGGATTGCTCGGCCGACACACATTACCGATCACGACCAGATCGGGCGCGGGCTCGAGATGCGCAGGATCGAATCCAGTGCGTGTCTCGATGCCCCAGCGCTGCAGCGCATCCCCCATCGGGGGATAAAACGCGGTGTCGCTGCCCGTTACACGATGCCCAGCTTCTTTGAGCAATCCCGCGAGCGAGCCCATGCCTGTGCCGCACACACCGATGAGATGAACGTGAATGACGCGCTCCGCTGAAGGACAAACTGAAAAGAAAAATCAGCCTACCAGAGCCACCTACACGCGCGAGAGCGGCTCCGTGATTTGACAGCACAGTGTCGCGTGGCCATGCTGGTCGAAGGCCACCGATGACAGACCGCAAATCAAAGCCTCGGCCGCAAAAACCCGTCATCGATCGAATTCGGGAACGCGCCAAGGATCTGATTCGCGATATCGTCGAGGGGTTGGACGCGCTGATTAGCCCTGCCCCCGTGCCGGTGCCGGTGCCGGTGCGCGTTCGGCCACGGCGTCGATAAGGTTTGGAAGGTTCTGATTCCTTCAGCCCGCGAGACTTCGGATCTCGCGGGCTTTCCTGTTTGTAGACTTCGCGCTTGATCGGCATCCTAAATTGAACTTGACGTCAGTTTCATAGTCCGATAGATCGGGGCGATGGCCAGCGCACGCGCGGTTGAGCAGGGCGCACGCGCGGTTGCACACGTGGCGCGGGCGCCCGTGCAGTCGCGGGCGCATCGCACGCGGGCGGCGTTGCTCGAAGCGGCGGAGCAGGAGCTGGAAGCGCGCGGATATGCGCAGACGACGACGAAGTCGATCGCCGATCGTGCGGGCGTCGCTGCGGGCAGCTTCTACCAATACTTCGCGGACAAAGACGCGGCGATCCGCGAGCTGGCGCAGACGCGCATGGATGGCTTGCGCGAGCGCATCGAGCGCGCGCTCTCACCACGCCTCCATCCCGCCGCGCTCAAGGGCATGGACCTCGAGGATTTCGAGCGGAGCGCGCGCAAGGCGATCCGCGCGATGGTTCACGAGGTGATCGAGCACCACCGCAAAGAGCCGGGCTTGCACGCGGTGTTGAGCGAACGGCGCCATGTCGACGCAAAGCTCGATGCGATGACCTCTGAGTCGGAGCGCAGCTCGGTCGCGAGCATCGAAGAGACGCTTGCGAGCTTTGCGTACCGTGGCGATCGCAAGGCGACGGCGTTCGTGATCTTCGGCATGATCGAAGGCTCGGTGCACAGCCACGTGCTCGGCACGCGCGTCGTCTCGGATCGACGATTCTTGGAAGCGCTCAGCAACGCAGTCGTGGAGCTGTTTCGAAGCGGCGTACGTGCTCGCTAGTGGCAGCAGAGAGGGATCGACATGCAGACGTTGACCGCACAGCTAATCGAGATTGCCG
>JAYUYY010000074.1:0-3012 GCA_043752225.1 Sandaracinaceae bacterium
AAGCTCGCCGACTTCGGCATCGCGTGCACGGAGCACCAGGAGCGACACACCGACTCGCAGAGCTTGCGCGGCAAGATCGGCTACATGTCGCCCGAGCAAGTGCACGGGGACGTGCTCACCGATCGCAGCGATGTGTTCACGTTGACGATCGTGATCGCCGAGATGCTGATGGGCGAGACGTTGTTCTCGCGCGGCTCCGATCTCGATGTGCTGCTGCGCATTCGCGACGCGGACATCAGCACCTTCCTGCAATCGCCGCGGCACATCCCGAGCGACGTGCGCAGCGTCCTGCTCGATGCGCTCTCGCCCGATTCGCAGGCGCGGCCCGATGCGCGCTCGCTCGCCGATACGCTCGAGTCGTTGCTTGCGCGGCGCGGGCTTGCCGCCAGCGGCCCCGACCGGATCTCGTTGTTGTTGCAGCGCTACGAGCTGACGCCGACCGATAATCGCGCCGGCGTCGAGGCTGGCGCCAAGCCGACCGAGATCCTGCCCGTGGACGTTGCGATGGGCGCTGAAGTCGGCGCGAGCTTCGATGCGCTCGCCCGCAACAGCTACGTCGCGCAAGTTGGCGGACGGCGCTTGGGCCCCGTGCCCTTGCCCGAGCTCGTGCGGCTGGCGGCGACCGGAGACATCGATGCGAACACGCCGGTCCAGCGCGGCACCGATCCGGCATGTCCTGCCTCGCAGTTGATCGAGCTCTCGCGCATCTTCGCGACGCCTGCGCTCCAATGGTCCACCGAGCAGCTCGGACCCGCGCGCGAAACGGGGCAGCTCTCGGGCGCTGGGCTTTTACCGCTCATCCATGGCCTGCATGCGCGGCGCGAAACCGGCATGTTGCTCTTGGGCGATGGTGAGCGCCGCAAGAAGGTGTACTTCGTCGAAGGCCGGCCGGACTTCGTCGCGTCGACGACGCGCAAGGAGATGATCGGCCAATACTTGATGGACCACGGCCACTGCTTGCCGATGGAGATCGACATGGGCCTGGCGCTCATGCCCCAACACGGCGGCCGCTTGGGCGATGCGCTCGTGAACCTCGGCGTGCTGCGTCCCGTGCAACTCTACCGCGCGGTCACCGCGCAAGTGCGCGGGCGCTACCTTGAAGCGTTCCGCTGGCGTCGCGGCGAGTGGACGTTCGTCAGCGGCGCTGAGAGCCGCGAAGAGACGTACCCGATCGAGCAAGATGCCAACGTTCTCTTGCGCGACGCCGCGCTCGAGCTGCATCCGAGTGAGCTCGAAGCCGCGCTCTCTCCGATGTGGGAACGCGTGCTGCAACCCGATCCGTTCGTGCGCGCCACGCTGCCGAGCTACCAAGTGCCCGACTCTTGGCGCTGGGTGATCGAGCAAGTGAACGGCGAGCAGACTGTCGGCGCGCTGTTCGCACGCTGCGCGCGTCAGTCGGGCCTCGACGAAGAGGACGCGATGCGCGCGATCTTCCTCGGGGTGTCGTGTCAGTTGATCCAGGCCGCTTAGTCGCGGCATTTGCTCGGCTCGCGCGCTGCGTTCAGCGCGGCAAGACGTCTAGCCCGCGTTGGCGAAGACAATGGTCCGCCAGCGTGAGCAGCATCATCGCTTCGACCATCGGCACCGCACGCGGGAGCACGCATGGATCGTGGCGGCCTTGCGCTTCGAGGGTGACGGCTTCGTTGTCACGGTTAACCGTGAGTTGGGGCTGCGAGATCGTGGCGGTAGGCTTAAACGCGACGCGGATCACGATCGGCTCGCCATTGCTGATGCCGCCCTGAACCCCGCCGGAGTGGTTGCTGGTCGTGCGCGGCTTGCCGTCGGGACCAGGCACGAACGGATCGTTGTGCGCGCTGCCGGTGAGCAAGGTCCCCGCGAACCCCGAGCCGATCTCGAAGCCTTTGCTCGCGGGCAGCGAAAGCATGGCCTTGGCGAGGTCGGCTTCGAGCCGATCGAACACCGGCTCGCCGAGACCGACCGGCACGTTGCGCGCGACGCACTCGACGACCCCGCCCAGCGAGTCGAGGTTGCGGCGCGCGGCGTCGATCCGATCAGCCATCTCGGCGGCCTTGGCTTGATCCGGACAGCGCGCGGGATTTCTCTCGACGTCGGCGAGGGTGACTGTAGCCGGATCGATGTTGGCTTGGATGTCCTGCACGCTGCGCACCCAGCCGAGCACTTCGACGCCCGCGAGCTCTGCGAGCAGCTTGCGAGCGATCGCGCCTGCGGCGACGCGGCCGATCGTCTCGCGCGCGCTCGCGCGACCGCCGCCCTGCCAGTTGCGGATGCCGTACTTGGCTTCGTACGTGTAATCCGCGTGCGAAGGGCGATAGACGTCCTTGAAGTTTTCGTAGGACGACGAACGCGCGTCCGCGTTTCGCACCAGCATCGCGATCGGCGTGCCGAGCGTGCGGCCTTCGAAAACACCGGAGAGGATCTCGACCTTGTCGGCCTCGTTGCGCGGCGTGGTCAGCCGGCTTTGCCCGGGCCTGCGGCGATCGAGATCGCGTTGGATCTCTTCGACCGAGATCGCGAGTCGAGGCGGGACGCCGTCGACCACGACTCCCACGCCTCCGCCATGCGATTCGCCAAAGGTCGCGATGCGAAACAATGTCCCAAGAGCGCTCGACACGGGTGCGGGGTTGCCTCTGTTAATCGACGAGAGTCTGAACGTGTGGCGACCGAATCCGGCGGCGAGTATGCGACATGCCCGGCCGCGCTCCAAGCGCATGCTCGACCAGCACGCCGCTGCTATAGTCGCGATCAATGGGCAATTCCAGCGGCGAAGTCAGCGCGAACCCTCTCTTCCAGATCGAGCATCCGATCGCCTTCGATCGCATCGCCGCCGAGCACGTAAGGCCCGCGGTGGCTGCGCTGCTCGAGTCTGCGCAGCGCGAGCTCGCGCGCATGGAGCAGGACAACTCGCCGTGCACCTACGCGAACGTGCTCGGAGCGCTCGAAGAGCTCACCGAGCCGCTCGGCCGCGCGATGAACGTGATCGGCCATCTCGAGAGCGTCGCGACCACGCCGGCGCTGCGCGAGGCGTACAAC
>JAYUYY010000075.1:0-3008 GCA_043752225.1 Sandaracinaceae bacterium
ATGACGTTCGTCAGCGCCGAGGGGGCCGAGTGCTCGAACGCGCTTCAGTTTGCGGAGATCTACGGCGCGTCGGGCGCGCACGATCCGGAAGTGCAGATCGCCTATGACGGCTGCACGCTGATCGAGCGCGCCGCGATCATCCGATCCGGGGATGCGTGGCTGATCGCGGTCGTCGACAACCGCATGGACGCGCGCGACCTGTGGGTGCACGCGTACGACGCCGAGACCGGCGAGACCGACGAGACCCATCGCATCACCGAGAGCGCTGCCACGAAGGAGTCGATCGCGTTGCTGGCGATCGATGCCGAGCGCGCGATGGTCGCGTGGGCTCAGACCGCCATGGATGGCTCGGGCGCATCGCTGCACGTGCGGATGCTCTCGCGCTCCGGCGAGCCGGCCGGCGACGAGGTCGTGCTCGAGGCGCCCGGCCCGATCATCTTCTCGAATCTCTCGCTCGCGCGCTTCGGCGAGCACTTCATCGGTCTTTCGTACCGGCGCGACGAAGGCGGTGGCGTCGCTGCGCTCGTGCTCGATGTGCTCGACATCGAGACCGCCGAACGCGATCGCGATCCATGGGTGCTGACGACCGAGCCCGGCACGCCCGGCTCGATCGAGATCGACGCCGACGAGAACGGCGCAGGCGTCGTGTACACGCTCGCGCAAGCCGACTCGCGGACCGTGTGGTTCCAAGTGCTCGACTCGAACGGCTATGCCGCGCGGGTCATGAACGGAATCCAGGTTGGCGGCCCGATCGACCCGACCCGGATCGTGAGCAACCCACAGCGCGGCGTCGACGTCTCGGTTGCCAAGCTGCCGGTCGGCTTCGCGGTCGCATACCGCGCGCTGCCATCGGTGGGCATCGAGGCGCCGCAAGTGCGCGTGCATTTCCTGGATCGGCTGGGAACGATCATCGGTGACAGCTCCGTCGCGCTCGCGACCGAGGGTGGCGGCCAGACGGCGATCGAAGCCGGCTACGACGGCCGCATCGCGCTGAGCTGGACCGACAACGACGAAGAGGGCAACTCGACCCTACGCACGCTGATCATGCCCTGCGCAGGCGGAAATTAAGGCCAGGGCGCATCCGCGTTCAATAACGCCAAGCGCGGCAGCAGCGTGTAGGCTCGCGCGCCGTGACGTGGAAGGCGAAGTGGAAAGCGCTCGCGCTGCTAGGCCTCTTGGCTTTGCCCGTGCTCGAAGTCGGATCGCATGTCGTGGCGCGTGCGGCGGTCCCCGCGGATGCCGACTGGCGTGAAGCCGCCGCGTTCGTGCGCGCGCAGCTCGCCGCGCGCGATCTGATCACCTCGGCGCCGAGCTGGACCGATCCGCTGCTGCGCTCCGTGCTCGGCGAGCGGATCGACTTGGCGATGGCCGGGCGCAGCGACACGGCGCCGTTCGAGCGCATTTGGTCGCTGAGCATTCGCGGCGCGCGGCCGAAGGACGCTCCCGCGCAGGATCCAGCTTTCGAGCAACGCTTTGGCGGCGTCACGGTGCAGCGCTGGGATCTCGGGCGCTCGAACGTGGTGCTCGATTTGACCGAGCAGATCGCGAGCCGCGCGCTCTCGATGGACGTGTCGCACGGCAGCGCGGCCTGCACATGGCAGAAGCTGCGGCCGGCGCGCGGCGGTGGCCTTGGCTACGGCGTGCTGCCACCCGTCGAGCGTGCGCAGTGCGGTGGCGGCGGCGCGCCGTGGGTCGCGCCGGTCGTGCTCGAGGATCTCTCGCTCGCACCACGGCGCTGCATTTTCCAGCCGCCGGGTGTCGGTGCGCCGATGCGCGTGGTCTTGCGCGATGTCGCGCTGCGCGAACGGCTCGTCTTCTACGGCGGCCTCTACTACGAGCACGAGCGCATGCGACAGGGCACGCCGATCTCGATCACGTTGCGTGCGGGCGAGCGCGAAATAGGCCGCATGGTCCATCGCGACGGCGAGGGTTGGAAACGGCTCGACCTGGCGACGACCGAAGGCCGCGCGGATCTGGCGATCGAGGTCAGCTCGACCACCCAACGCCAGCGCGGCTTCTGCTGGTCCGCCACGGTCCGCTCGGGGGCCGATCGATGAACGGTCAACCCTTGCTCGGCCTCGTGACCAAGCGCGATCACGCGATCGGCGCTGCGCTATGCATCGCGTACGTGGCGGTGCTGCTCTACACCGCGCCGGCTATCGGCATGAGCCGCGACGAGAGCATGTACGTCTCCGCCGCGCAGTCGTATGCGGGTTGGATCGAGCTGCTCGTGAAGGACCCCGCAGCTGCGCTGCAGCAGGACGCGATCGACCGCGCCTGGCGCGTGAACAACGAGCATCCGAGCTTGCCCAAGACGCTGTTCGCGCTCAGCTACTTGCTCGACAAGCAGCTCGGCTTGTTCACGCGCGTATCGCTGCCGTTCCGCTTCGTCGGCATGCTGAGCGCGGGGCTCTTGCTGTGGCTGATCCACGTCATGGGCACGCGGCTCTGGAATCGGCGCGTCGGGTTGTTCGCGGCGTGCGCGTTCGCGCTCTTGCCGCGGCCTTTTTATCACGCGCACCTCAACGCGTTCGACATCCCGATCACGCTGGCGACCACGGTCGTGACGTACGCGTATTTGCGCTCGCTCCACGAGCGACGCTGGGCGATCGCGTGCGGCGTGCTCTACGGCCTGGCGCTCGCGACCAAGCACAACAGCTGGATCTTGCCGGGCATCTACGCGATTCACTTCACGGTCGTGCACGTGCTCGCGCGGTTGCAACGCGCGCGCAGCGAAACTCCCGCAGCCGCGCCCATCTCGCGCGTGCCGCATTGGCTGCTCGCGATGCTGGCGTTCGGCCCGGCGATCTTCGTCGCGAGCTGGCCGTGGCTTTGGCACGACACGCTGAAGCGCGCCGGCAAGTACGCCGCGTTTCACCTGCACCACGACTACTACAACAACGCGTACTTCGGCGTGAACTACTTCTGGCCGCCTTTTCCGAGCAGCTATTCGTGGGTGATGACGCTGTTCACGGTGCCGGTCACCACGCTGTGTCTCGCGCTGCTCG
>JAYUYY010000076.1:0-3006 GCA_043752225.1 Sandaracinaceae bacterium
CGAGCGCCGACGCCAAGTTGTACGACACCACTGCCGATGACTTGACCGCCAGCACGCGGCGAAAGCTCTGCTCGGCAGCGACCCAGTTGCCCGCCTCTACATCTCGAAGGCCCTGCTCGAAGAGCTGACGCGCTTGCTCGAGGTCGACGCTTTGCGGCGCGTCCGCTGCTGCGTCGCCACTGCTTGCTGCGCTCGTCTCACCCGCCACAGAAGCGGGCGCCGACTCTGCGCTCGCGGCGGGCGCGCTTCCTGGTGCTTGGGCGACGCCGAGCTGCACGTGCCCGAACAGCGCGAACAGACCAAGTAGCCGATATGCGTGGCGTCTCGGGAAGTAGAGCAAGGGACGCGGGCGCCTGTTGAGCTCGGGAGGTGCCCGCGATCGTACCATTGAACGGAAACGCGACGGCGCGGCGTTTGAGCGTGCAGCACGCGAGCGGCACAAGTCTGCAGCTCGCTCGCGTCCTACATGTCGGATCCGTCGGCGACGCACGCACCCCATTTGTTGCGTGTCGTGCGTTCGCCGAGCGGAGTCCGACTTCGTACGCGCTACCAGCTGCGGCTGTCGCGGCTCAGTGAGCGGCCGGCGCAACCGGCGCCGACTCGCGATCGCTCGACTCGCTCGGCGGACGCGGCGCGTCGAGCAAGGCGATTGAGAACACCTCATCGAGCGATCGCACGAGGCTTATCTGCAAGCTGCTGCGGACCTCTTCGGGCAGATCGTCGAGGTCGGCTTCGTTGTCGAACGGCAGCACGATGTGCTCGATGCCTGCGCGGTGAGCGCCGAGCACCTTTTCCTTCACGCCACCGATCGGGAGCACCCGACCGCGCAGTGTGATCTCTCCGGTCATCGCGACGTCGCGCCGCACCGGCCGCCCGGTCATCGCGGACACGAGCGAGATCGCCATCGCGACGCCCGCTGAGGGTCCGTCTTTGGGAACGGCGCCTGCCGGCACGTGCACGTGCGCTTCGATCGAGCCGAGCCGAGACTCGGCGATGCCCAGGCGCACCGCGTGGGTCGCGGCGTACGTGAGCGCCGCGCGCGCCGACTCTTTCATCACATCGCCGAGCTGGCCGGTGAGGATGAGCGAGACGTTGCCCCAACCTTGCACCTGCAGCGACGTATCCGCGTTGCGGAAGTCGTGCAGCTTTCGAATCGAGGCCTCGACGAACATGATGTCGCCGCCTGCCGGCGTGTAATACATGCCGGTCGCGACACCGATCTCGTTTTGCTCGGCCGCCTTTTCCGGTCGCACGCGGGGTCGTCCGAGCAGCGTTCGCACGTGCTCTTCCGTCAGCACGCTCGGCAGCGTCTCACCCGACGCCGACTTGCGCGCGAGCTTGCGCGCGAGCTGGCTGATCTTGCGCTCGAGCTGACGCACGCCCGCCTCGCGCGTGTAGCGCGACACGATGTCGGCCAGCGCGGGCTCGCTCAGCGCGACGCCTTCGAGGCCGGCTTCCGAGAGCTGACGCGGGATCAGATACGCCTTGGCGATCTCGCGTTTCTCGCGTTCGGTGTAGCCCGCGAACTCCACGACCTCCATGCGGTCGAGCAGCGGCGCGGGGATGCCTTCGATGAAGTTCGCCGTCGCGACGAACAACACTTCGCTCAGGTCGAACGGCACGCCGAGATAGTGATCGGTGAACGAGTGGTTCTGCGCGGGGTCGAGCACCTCGAGCAGCGCCGACGCCGGGTTGCCCTGGTATGACACGCCGAGCTTGTCGACCTCGTCGAGCAGGATCACGGGGTTGCGCGTGCCGGCTTGCTTGAGCGCTTGCACGATCCGACCGGGCATCGCGCCGACGTACGTGCGCCGGTGACCGCGGATGTCCGCTTCATCGCGTACGCCGCCGAGCGAGATACGCGCGTACTTGCGTCCAAGCGCGTGCGCGATCGACTTGCCGATCGAGGTCTTGCCCACACCGGGCGGTCCAATGAACAGCAAGATCGGACCCCGGGTGGGAGTCGCGGTCGCGGTCGCTGTCACTGTCCGCGGCCTGGCTGCGGTCGTCTCCACGTCGTCGTCGACGGCGTTGTCGTCGGTCGCGTCGAGATCCGCGTCGGCGTTCGCAGCCGCAGCGCTCGCGTCCTTGGCCGCCTTGCGCTGGCGCAGCTGACGAACCGCGAGGTACTCGAGCACGCGATCCTTCACCTCGCGCAAGCCGTAGTGATCGCCCTCGAGCACTTGCTCGGCGCGCTGCACGTCGAGCACGTCTTCGCTGCGCGCGCCCCATGGCAGCTCCGCGATCAGCTCGACGTACGTGCGGATGACCTGCGCCTCCGCCGACTCGCGGCCCATGCGCTCCAGGCGCTTGAGCTCGCGGCGAACCTCTGCGCGCGCCTCATCGGGCAAGGGCAGCGCATCGAGCCGCTCGCGCAGCTCTCGCACGCTGTCTTCACCCTCGTCGCTATCGCCGAGCTCGCGCTGGATCGCCTTCATCTGCTCGCGCAGGAAGAGCTCGCGCTGGCGCTCGCCCAGCTCTTCGCGCACTTGCGACTGAATCGTTTCGCGCGCGTCGATCTGCTCGAGCGTGCGCTGCACGTGGACGAGCACCTTGCGCAACCGCTCCTCGACGACCGTGGTCTCGAGCAGCGCTTGCTTCTCCTCGTTCGACACATCGAGGTGGCCTGCGACCAAATCGGCGAGCGCGCCGGGCTCGATCACGCTCTTGAGCACCTTGCTCATCACCGCCTCGGGTACGCCGCGCTTCTGCGCCAACGTCGCGGCTCGCGCGCGGAGCTCTTCGTGCAAGGCGATAAACGATGCGTCCTGCCGATCCGGCGGCGGCACTTCGCGCACCGGCGTCGCCACGACCTGCATGAACGGCTCGGACGCGCGGTACTCGAGCGCGCTCGCGCGTGTCTGCGCCTCGAGCACGACCGAGAGCTTGCCCTGCTCGCGCTGCACCAACGTGATCTTGGCGATCACGCCCATCACGAACAGGTTGCTCGGCTCGGGCCGCTTGCTCACGTCGCGCTGCGCGACCGCAAACACCAAGCCCTCACCG
>JAYUYY010000077.1:0-7695 GCA_043752225.1 Sandaracinaceae bacterium
CGAGAAGGCCGAGCACCACTTCCAGGAAGCGCTGCGCATCCATGAGTCGGGCGAGGCCGCCAAGCCCGAGCAGAGCCTGGCATCAGAGGCGCGCAACGGCTTCGGAGTCTTGCGCATCCACCAGGGCCGTTACGCGGAAGCGGCGGACATCCTGCTCGAGGCAGTCGCCGACCTGTTCAATCGCGAGGCCTATATGGCCTGGGGCAACCTCGGCTGGGCCTATTTCCATCTCGGTCAGTACGAGAAGGCCTCGGACGCGCTGGTGCGATCGGTTCGGCTGCACCCGCGGTTCTGCGTCGGCTATTACCGGCTCGGTCAGACGTATTTGAAGATGCGCTCGTTCGAGAAGGCCGAGCAGGCCCTGACCAGCGCGATCACCGTCGACGAACGCTGTGGTGCGTTTCAAGACGCGCTTCACCTGCGCGGTGAAGCCCGCATGAACCTCGGCTTACGCGAGGACGCACGCGCCGACTTCGAGCGCTGCGTAGAGATCGAAGCGACGAACGACGCCGGCAAATCGTGTGGCCGGTACCTGGAAGCGACGTACTGAAGTGGGAGGCGCGATGGGGTCACTTGGAAGTTACCTAAAGCGCGAGCGCGAGCTGCGGCAAGTCTCGCTCGCCGAGCTCGCGCAGACCACGCGCATCCCCGCTCGCGTGCTCGCTCAGCTCGAGAACGACGCGCATTCCGAGCTGCCCGCCGACGTGTTCGTTCGCGGCTTCTTGCGCTCGTACGCCACCGCGATCGGGCTCGATGCCGAGAGCGTCGTGACGCGTTTTCGCGGGCGCCAATCCGTCGATGCGCCGCCTTCGCTGCCGGCGGTCTATGCGCCTGAGCCGGGTCGACGCTTCGGCATCGCCATCGCGCTCTTCATTCTGCTGATACTGTTCACGCTCGCGCTCTCCATCGTGTTGCGTCCACGCCATCGCGATGCGCCGGTGGAGCTTTCGATGAACATGCGCGAGGACCCGCGCGAAATGATGGCGAGCGAGCCGTGCCAACTCCCGAATCAGATCGCGGAGCAGATCGAGACGAGCCGAGTCTAGAGGGCTCGGGCGACGACAAGCACTGCGACGCGCTCTTGCTTCGCAACGTCGACTACGGCGAGTCCGATCGCATCCTCACGCTGCTGACCGGGCCGCTCGGCAAGATCGCCTGCCTCGCGCGCGGCGCGCGTCGCAGCAAGAAGCGCTTCGGCGGAGTGCTCCAACCCTTCTCGCTGTTGCGGGTCGAGATCGACGCGCGACGCTCGAGCATGGCGGTGCTCAAGAGCGCGCAGATCGTCCACCCTGCGCGCATCACCACCGATCTCGATCGCACGTCGGCTGCGTATGCGTCGCTCGAGCTGTTGCGTGAGCTGACCCCGGAGCACTCGCCCGATCCCGAGCTGATGGAGCTCGGCGTCGCGATGATGCGCGCGCTCGACGCGCCGAGCTGCGCACCACAAGCGCTGCTGGTCAGCTTCGAGACCCGCTTGCTCGCGATCTGCGGCTTTGAGCCGATGCTCGACGCATGCGGGTATTGCGGCAAACAGCCGGGGCCGAACAAGGCCGCTGGCTTCGATCCCGCGCAGGGACACTTGGTCTGCACCGACTGCGGCGGCGCGCGCTTCACGCTTTCGGGATCGCAGCGCGCGGCATTGATGCTTGCGGCCGATGGCGACTTTCACGAAGCTGCGGATCTTCTCGCGCGTGATCCGGTCGACCTGACATCGGCGCGTCGCGCGATGCGGGCGCTGACCGAGCAGCGACTCGGCCGTGAGCTGCGATCCGAGCTCATGGCGCTGACCTGAGCTGCATGGGAGTAAAACACGATGACGAATGAAGCCGGGCGCCACACGCCGCTCGAGATCCACGCGCCGAAGGGCTCGCGCAGGATGGTGATCCTGTTCGAGGACGGCCACGAGGCCGTGTACCCGCACGAAGTGCTGCGCGGCTTCTGTCCGTGCGCGGGGTGCCAAGGCCACGGCGGTGAGATCCACTTCGTCGAAGGTGGTGATCTCGAGCTCGTCGACCTCGGAGAGGTGGGCAATTATGCGCTGCGGATGACATGGGGTGATGGCCATTCCACAGGCATCTACGGTTTCCCCTATTTGCGTCAGTTGTGCTGCTGCGTGAGCTGTGCGCCCGCTGATCCCAAACTGCGCAAGCCCTCCCGCTAATCGGAGCGTAGCGACCTCGTGAGTGGGAGGGTCCCGCGGGATTCACTCCCGCGCACCGGGGGTCTGGGGACCGGCGCTTCGACAAGACCGAGAACGGCGTACGTTCTCGCCGTTACAAACGGTACGATCGCAGAAGCGTATGAGCCGGCACGACGAAAACGCGCGCGAGCAATTCCTGTCCGAGGCGCAGGACCTGATCGAAGCGCTCTCGCGCGACCTGCTCTTGCTCGAGCAAGGACAAGCGCAAGGCTCGAGCAGCCCCGAGCCGCTCAATGATTTGTTTCGCGGTGTGCACACGCTCAAAGGGCTCGCAGGCATGTTCGGCCTCGAGCACATGGCGCGGCTCTCGCATCTGCTCGAGGACTTGCTCGAGGATCTGCGGCTCGGTCGCGTCGAGCTCGACACCTCCGCGCTCGACACGCTGTTCGAAGGCCTCGATGGATTTCAGCGCTTGCTCTCGGAGGCGCGCGAGCCCGTCGAGAAGAGCGCGCTCGATCTCGAGGCGTTCGCAGAGCGCTTGCAGCAACGCACGGCGCAAAAGGCGCAGCCGCGCAACGTGCTCGACGAATACGACTTCGATCCCGCGATGCTCGCGGTGCTCACCGAGTACGAAGAGCACCGGCTGCGCGCGAACCTCGAGCGCGGGCACACCATCTACCGCTTCAAGGTGCGCGTCTCACTCGACGTGATCGACTCCACGCTGGCGACGCTCAAGCAGCGCACGCAAGGCACGGCGGAGGTGATCACGTACCTGCCGAGCATGGAGCCCGAGGCGCGCGACTCGATCGACATCGAGATGCTGCTCGCCACGGCGGTGCGCGAATCGCAGCTGCGCGACGCGCTCGATCACGCTTCGGGCACGCTGATCCCGATTCAGCGCCGTTCGCGGCTCTCGATGCCGCCCCCGTCGCGCTCGATCGCGCCCGCGCCGCGGATCTCTGCGATGCCGAAGGTCGCGATCGTCCCTGAAGTGAGCGCACCGCTCGATCAGCTGTCGCTGCGCTCGCTCACCAGCGTGGTGCGCGTCGATATCCGTAAGCTCGATCACTTGATGAACGTGGTCGGCGATCTTGGAATGGTGCGTGGCGCGCTGGCCCGATTCATCGAACGGCTGCGGCCGCGCCTGCACGATCGCGACCTGATGTCCGAAGCGCAGCGCATCCACCGCAGCTTCGAGCGTTATCTCGGCGACGTTCAAGAAGGCGTGCTCGACGTGCGGATGGTTCCGCTGTCGCAGGCGTTCGACAAGCTGGCGGTGGTCGTGCGCCAGATCGCGCGCGAGCAGGACAAACGCGTGCAGCTGATCGTGCGCGGCGGCGACACCGAGATCGACAAGCTGATCGCGGAGGATATCGCCGATCCGCTGATGCACATCGCGCGCAACGCGGTCGATCACGGCTTGGAGACGCGCGCTGAGCGCATCGCTGCCGGCAAGCCCGACACAGCTACGGTGAAGCTCACCGCGACGCAACGCGGCAATCACGTCGTGCTCGAGGTGCAAGACGATGGTCGCGGCATCGATCCGACCGCGATCCGCGCGGCTGCGATGCGCAAGGGCACGCTCGCAGAGCACCAACTCGCGGATCTCTCCCCGGCTGAGCTGATCCACCTGATCTTCTTGCCGGGCTTCAGCACCAGCACCGTCGTCACCGATGTGTCGGGGCGCGGCATCGGCATGGATGTCGTGAAGACCAACATCCAGCGGCTGGGCGGCGCGGTCGAAGTGCAGAGCGAGGTCGGCTCCGGCACGACCTTCACCATCACCCTTCCGGTGACGCTCGCGATCATTCGTTCGCTGCTCTTCTCGGTGCGCGGCCGGACGCTCGCGCTGCCGCTCTCCGTGGTGAGCGAGGTGCTGCGGCTCGACTCAGTGCAGCTCTTGCGGATCGACGAGCGCGAGGTCCTCGACTTGCGCGGCACCACCCTGCCGCTTTGCCGCTTGGGCGATCACTTCCGCTTCAAGAACGACAAGAATACGACCGATGGATTCGTGATCGTAGTTTCGGTCGGCAAGCAGCGGCTTGGCCTCTTGGTCGAGTCGCTCGCGGGTCAGCAGGACATCGTGGTCAAGCCGCTCGGCAAGAGCATGTCGCAAGTGTCCGGCGTCGCGGGCGCAACGGATTTGGGTGACGGCCGTTTGGTGCTGGTGCTCGATGCCGCAGCGCTGCTCGATGAGACGCTGGGCGGCAAGGCTGCGCGGCTGATCGCTGGAGGTTACGCATCATGAAGGGCGACCAGACGGCCTTTTTGTCGCGCAGGCCGGAAGCACCGATGACGCTCGTCGTCGATCCCGACGTCGGAACGCGCGCTTTTCTCGGCTTCGTCGTGGGAGGGGAGCGGTACGCGCTTCCGCTCGCGAGCATTCGCGAGATCTTGCGACCGCTCTCGATCACCGAGGTCCCGCGCGCACCTGCCCACGTGATGGGGATCATCTCGGTGCGCGGCACGGTCACGACGCTGATCGACTTGCGCTCGCGGCTCAAGGTGAATGCCGCAACGCCCATGCCCTCCAATCGCATCTTGCTCGTCGATCCCGGCACCGAAAAGGTCGGCTTGTTCGTCGACTCGGTGCTGCAGGTGTATCGCTTGCGCGAGGACGAGATCGAGCTCGCGCCTTCGCTCGGGGGTGACTCGCCGGCGCACATCGTCGGCATCGGCCGACCTGGCTCGGCGGTCACCGACGACGAGACCGAGACCGCGGCGGACGCTGCGGAGACGAAGGCTCTGGAACGCTCCGAAGATCTCCTCGTGCTGCTCGATCCGCACGCATTGCTGAAAGGTTAGGGCTTGGCCAAACGCGCACACGTAGAGCGTCGCAAGAACCTCGTCGGCTTCGAGGTCGGTGGGGTGTCGTATGCGATCGATATTCTGCGCGTGCGCGAGATCATCCGTCCGCTGCCGAAGCTCGACATCCCTTCGCGCGGCGGTGTGGGCCTGGTCGGCGTCTCTGATCATCGCGGCCACGTGATCCCGGTCGTCGATTTGCGAGCGCGCTTCGGCATCGGCGCGCGCGGGCGCGAACGCGACATCCGTTGGCTGATCGTGAAGATGCAGAGTCACTTCATCGGGCTGGTCGTCGACCGCGTGATGGAAGTGTTTGGCTCGAGCGAGCCCGCGGGTCGGGATGTTTCGCATCTGGCGAAGGCGGGCGACGTCGCGTTGATCCAAGCTGCGTACCGGCATCGCGGCGGTCTGGTGTTCGTGCTCGACGTCGATCGCTTGATCGCGAGCGCGGAGATCGAGATCGGAGATGCGGCGGCGCTGGATGCACGGCCGCTGGATGCACGGCCGCTGGATGCGCAAGCCAAGGATGCAACCGTCGAGGGCACCGATGTCGCGTGAGCTCTCGCACACGCTGTCGCACGAAGCGTTCCTCGCGATCCGCAGCTTGGTGCGCAGCTTCGCGGGCATCCAGCTTTCGGACGACACGCGCACGGCCGTCGAACGCAGGCTCGGCGAACGCGTCAAAGCGCTCGCGCTCGCGAGCTTCGACGATTACGCGCGCTACCTCTCGCAGAACGTACGCGGTGCAAGCGAGCTCGAGCTGGCGGTGGAGCTGATCGCCACCAACGAAACCTACTTGTTTCGCGAGATGCCGCAGCTGCGCGCCTTCGAGCACGACATCTTGCCGGAGCTTCGCAAGCTCGGCGAGGTGCGCCGCAGCATGTCGGTCTGGAGCGCCGGGTGCTCGACCGGCGAAGAGGTGTACACGCTCGCGATCTTGCTCGCGGAAAGTGGGTTCTTCGATGGATTCACGGTGCGCGTTCTCGGCAGCGACATCTCGCGTCGTGTGCTGCAGACGGCGCGCAAGGGCGTGTATCGGGAGTCGAGCTTTCGCGCGATGCCTTCGCAGTACGGCCGCCACTTCGCGCGCGAAGCGCAAGGCATGGCGATCGCGCCCGAGGTGCGCGCGCTGTGTCAGTTTGCTCATTTCAATTTGCTCGACGAAGAGCGCGCGGTCTTGATCGGCCGCGTCGACGCGATCTTCTGCCGCAACGTGCTGATCTATCTCGACGCCGACGCCCGCTCGCGGATCGTGCGTATGTTCTACGAACGGTTGCACCCTGGAGGGTACTTGATGCTCGGTCACAGTGAATCGCTGCTGCACATGTCGACGGATTTCGAGACGGTGCAGCTCGAAGGCACGCTTGCGTATCGCAAGCCCGCTTCGGCCAATGCGACGGAGGTTCGCCGATGAGCGCGCCGATGAGACCGCTGCGCGTGCTCGTGATCGACGACTCGGCGATGAACCGTCGCGTCTTGTCGGGGCTGCTCTCGGCGATTCCTCCTGTCCAGGTCGTCGGCACCGCAGCCGATGGCGAGGAGGCATTGCGGCTCGTCAACGAGCGCACGCCCGATCTGATCACGCTCGATCTCGAGATGCCGCGCATGGACGGCTTCACGTTCTTGCGCCTCTTGATGGCGAGCCGGCCGACGCCGGTCGTAGTTATTTCGAGCCATGACGGCCGCGAGAGCGTGTTTCGCGCGCTCGAGCTCGGCGCGATCGACTTCGTCGCCAAGCCGAGCGCGATGCTCACAGGCCAGGTCGAGGCGATCCGCGCGCAGCTCGAGGTCGTCGTCGCGCTCGTGCGTCAGCTCGCGCCGTCGGGCAACTGGCGCAAGACGCGCAGTGGAGGAGCTGGCGGACCGGGTAGCGGAGGCAGCGTGGCGGGCCTCGGCGATATTGGACCGTCGCGTGCTCCCGCGCCGGCGCCCTCCGATCGACCCGTGCAAATCGCGACCGCGCGCCGCGATCTCACGCGCGTGATCGGCATCGTCGCATCCACCGGTGGTCCTACGGCTTTGATGGAGCTGTTTGCACAGCTCGGCGATTCGAGCTCGGCGGGCATCGTGGTCGCGCAGCACATGCCAGAGCGCTTCACCAAGAGCTTCGCGGAGCGGCTCGATCGCGGCAGTAAATTCACGGTGCGTGAGGCCGAGCACTTGCACGAAGTCTTTCCCGCGACCGCGCTCGTATGTCCTGGTGGCCGCTGCATCGAGCTACACAAGCAGGACAACAAGGTAACCGCGCGCGTGCTCTTCCCCGGGACGACTGATCGACACGCACCGTCCGGCGACCGGCTGTTGTCCAGCCTCGCGCGCACGATGGGTGATCGCGCGGTCGCGGTGGTGATGACCGGAATGGGCGACGACGCCTCTAAAGGCGTCATGGACGTGAAGAAAGCCGGCGGTCTGGTGCTCGTCGAGTCCGAGGAGACCGCTGTGGTCTACGGTATGCCGAAGGCGGCGGTTGCCACCGGATGCGTCGACGAAGAGTTGCCTTTGCCACGACTCATTCATCGAATCTGCGAGCTTCTGACCTAGACTAGTGGAGCCATGGTGAACCGCAGATGAGCAAGAGCGACCACCCGCACGACCTAACCGAGCGTCGTGAGCAATTCCTACGCAGCTTCGTGCGGCGCGGAGTCGAGCTCACCGAAGAGTTGCTCGGTGAGAATCGCACGCTGCAAACCAAGCTCATGGAGCTCGAAGAAGAGAACACGCGCATGCGCGCGCATCTCGCGAGCGATGAC
>JAYUYY010000078.1:0-7687 GCA_043752225.1 Sandaracinaceae bacterium
CTCGGCTGCATGGTCGCGGGCGTGTTTCTCTCGGCCTTGCTGCGCCCGCAGAGCTCAGGCGATCGGCAGCCGCGCTCCCCGATGCGCGTCGCCACCGGCTTGATGCTCGCGCTGGTCGGCGCGACCACCTTCTACGTCCTGCAAGGCGGCTGATGCGACCCGGAGGGGAGCTCCGGCGCGAGAGCGCTGCAAACGCCTACCGCTCGGATTCGTCCAAGCGGCGCATGCCTTCGAGCAGCAAGCTCTCCGGCGAAACGTGGATGTGCTGCTCGGTCGGGCGGAAGTTCGGGTCGAGCTCGAAGTCGCCGTCGCGCAGCTTGATCATCTCGTAGAAGGCTTCCTCGCGGACGTGCTCGCCGAAGGTCGCGTCGAAGATCATGCCATCGCAGAACAAGATTTCGCCGCGTCGACCTTCGGCCGCGATGCCGAGCTTGCCGCTCTTGCGGCCGTGGAAAAGGATCTGCACGACGTCGGGCAACGCCATCTCGGCCAGTGAGCCGCTGACGCCGCCGGTCTTCTTCTTCGCGCGACCTGCGCCGCTGAGCACGCGGCTCACTTTGAGCGCGACCAGATCAGGCGAGGCGGGCTTGGTGATGAAGTCGTCGGCGCCGAGATCGAAGCCGCGCTGCACCACGTCGCTTTCGATCTGCTTGCTGTGGAAAATGAACGGCACCTCGTTGCCCGCGGCGCGCAGCTTCTGCAGCACATCGAAGCCGCTCGCCGGCTTGAGATCGACCTCGCTGATCACGACGTCGAACTCGTTGCCGAGCTCGTTCTCGGCATCGGTCGAGGTCCGGCAGATCACGACGTCATAGCCGTGCTCGACGAGCCGCAGCTCGAGCACGGTGGTCTCTTCGGCGTCGGGATCGATGATCAACGCCTTGCGGCTGTCGGCCAGGAGCTTCGCGCGCAGGTCGTCGCCGAGCACGACCAGCTTGAACACATCGACCAAGCCGGGATCGAAGATCTTGCCGCGGTACTTCGCGAGCACGTCCCACGCTTCTTGCGCCGTCAGCTTCTTGCGGAACGGGTTTCCCGTGTGACCGACCAAGTCGGCGTACGTCTCGACGATCGCGAGCACGCGCGAGCCGAGGCAGATCTCCTTGCCGGTGAGGCGATCGGGAAAACCCTGGCCATCGAAGCGCTCGTACATGTGACCGAGGATCGTGTTCACGTCGCCGGGCAAGCGCACGGACTCGAAGATACGCACGGGGGTCAAATAGCTCTTTTTGGCCTGTTGCCGGTGCGCGTCGTACTCCGCGACGTTGAGCGCGGTGAGGTGATACGCGGACGTCTTGCCGATGTCGTGCAAGTACGCGGCGAGGATGATCGCATCCGACTCTTCGGTCTTGAGGCCCAAGCGATCGCAGACCTTGCGCGAGACGCGCGCCACCGTGACCGAGTGGTTGCGCAAGTCGCCGCGCTCCGCTTCGAGCAGCGCGACCATCACGTTCACGGTCTCGACATAGTCGTGAACCGCGACCCCGAGCGGGGCTTTCTTAACCGACGACTCGATGTCGTTCTGCGTGTCGCGCAACCCGTTGTGCGACGGATTTTGATCTTGGCCGCCGAACTGCGGCTGGCCAAATGACTGCGCGCCGTACTGCGGTTGCTGCTGCGTGCCGTACTGCGGCTGCTGCGTGCCGTACTGCGGTTGCTGCGGCTGCTGCGGGTACTGCGGCTGCTGCGGGTACTGCGGCTGCTGCGCGCCGAACTGCGGTTGCTGCGTGCCGAACTGAGTGGCCTCGAACTGCGCGCCCAGACCGCTTTGTGGTGAGTAGCCGGTCGGCTGAATGGCGAGGGTCGCCGAATACGGAGAGACCGTACCGCCGAGACCACCGTGCGGCGGCGGCGGCGGTGCGGCCAGCTGTCCCTCCGTGGTGCGCCGGATCGTCGGCCGCTTGGGCGGCGGGCCACCGGGCACGGGCGGGAGATCGATCCCGCTCTCGCGCAGGTGCGGCGCGCCGGGCGGGGCGCTCCCACCTTCATAGGTCAGCGTGCGCTTCTTATCGCGCTCGGTGCCGGTCGGCGGGCCTCCGCCGTGCGCGGGGTTGCGGATCTGGTTGAACGCCTGCGCGTCGCCTTCGAAGTGCGTGCGAATCGCGGCTTGGATCACCGAGGGTCGCGCGACCAGCGCGCGCACCTTCGGAACGCGCGTCGCGAACTGCACGTTCTTGAGCACGTCGAGATCATCGGGTTGCACCGTGAGAATCGACAGCTCTTGCAGCTTGGCGTCGAACTTCACCGGGAACACGCACAGCTTCACGGCGAGCTTGTGCGTGATCAGCTTGAGCAGCGAGTCGTGGATCGGCGCGCTCTGCAGCTTCTTGCTCGAGACGAAATACGTTTTGTAATAGCTGGCTTGAAACTTCAGCAGCTGCATCTCATCGAGCAGGCTCATCTGGATGAGCGCTTCTTCGATGTGCAGTCCGCGACGCTTCGCGTGGACGATGATTCCGTCGACGTCTGCGGCTGAAACCAGAGCCTCGGCCACGAGCGCATCGAGCAGCTTCGTGTTGACGCGTGGCGGTGGCCCCGCAGCTGGATGGAGCGATGCGGTCACTGAGGTACCGATTCTACACCAACGCCCCGCGTGTTGGCGGTGTCACAAGCTGCCGTGCCGAGGTGTGTGTCCGACCTGCATGGTACGGTCGCCATGTGCGCGCGAGATGGGCATGGACGGTAGCGTGTGTCGGGCTCGCGCTGGTCGCGGCTCTGGCACCGACGGGTAACGCCGCGGCTTCCGACTTTTGGGATGCGATCCGCGGCGCCGCCCTGAAAAGCGGCGGCTCGGGACACGCCAGCCCAGAGCTGACCCGAGCGCGCGCGGCGCTCGCGGCCGGACACGCTGACCAAGCGTTCGCCGAGCTCGCCCCACTGCTATCCCGCGCGCCCGAGCTGATCGAACCTGAGGTGCTGCTCGTGCTCGGCCGCACACAAAGCGCTGCCGGATCCGATTACGAGGCGCTGCTGACCTTCGAGCGAGCGATCGCGGCTCACGGCGATGCGCCGCTCCGGGTTGAAGACGATGCGCTGGCAGTGGCTCGACTCGCCTTGCGCACGCAGCGCTTCACGCTCGCGGCCCAAGCGCTGATCGGCCGTGCAGAGCTTTCCGCTACACCTTCCAAACGTGCCGATTGCACACGCTGAGCGGCCACGTGCTGCAAGCGACTGGACCGCAGGCACTCGATCAAGCGATCGCCGCGTATCGAGCGGCGCTGCTCGCGGTCCCCGAGCACACGCCCGCGCTGCTCGGCCTCGCGCTCGCGATGCATAGGCAAGGCGCCCGCGAGGCGGCGCTCGCGATCGCGCGACGGATCCGAGACCCTGCGCTGATCGAACAGGGCCTGCTCGAGAACCTGCAACCGCGCAATGAGCGCAGCGCGCGTGCGGCGCTTTGGCGACAGAGCATCGCCGATACGGCGGCGGCCCGGAGCGCATGGCAAGCTGCCGCCCAGGACCCGGGGCCATGGCAGGCGCACGCGCGCGAGACCTTGCAGAAAGCCTTCGCACCGTGAGCACGCGCGCGGCGCGCGGCGCGCGCGTGTGCATCGCGACCGCGGTTTGGCTCGCAATCGGCCTCGTGATCGCGCTGGCCGGCGCGAGCGCGCGCGCAGAGCCGATCCCGAATGCCGCGCGTGGGTCGAGCGATTTCTTTCGAAAGGTTTCTGCACCGGACGAAGAACGCGCGCTGATGCTCGCCGCGCAAGCGGAACAGCTGATCGAGCAAGCCGCACGCACGCTGCCCGCCGACTGGAGCACCTTGTGCCGCGCGACGCTCGCGCTGCAACTGCCGGAAGACTCACTTGCGAGCCTGCGCGGCAAAGCGCGCGCATTGTATGAGCTGTCGCGCGATGCGTTGCGCGCCCAAGCCCACGTGCAGGCGGCGCTGACGCGGCTCGAACGCGCGCGTCAGCTTGCGCCGAGCGATACGGGGCTCGCGCATGCGTACGCGCGTGCGCTCGAGCGCGTCGACATGCCCGGACCTCCGTGGGAGTGCCGCGCAACGCGACGCGACGAAGAAGCGATCGCGATTCTCGAGTCGCTGCGCCAGAGCCATCCGAGCTACGCGCCACATCAGGTGACCTTCGAGCTCGGCGTGTTGCTGACGCGAACGCAGCGCTTCGAAGAAGCGGCGCTCGCGTATGAGCGCGCGGCGGCGTTCGCGCAGAGCGACAGCGACAGCTCGACCGCGTTCGCGAACCTGGCCGAGACGCAGATGCTCGCCGGCAATATCGAGGCCGCGATCGCGAGCTACAACCGCGCGCTGAGCTTCGCGCATGGCAGTCGCGAGCACGGGCTTGCAGTCTTCGGCCTTGCGCTCGCGCTCGAGCGCAACGGTGAGCACGATCAGGCGCTCGAGCGCTTGCAGCGCGCGTTTGGCGGCGCGACGGATGCGTTTGGCATCTTGCGCAGCAGCGGAGTGTTCTTCGTGCCGCCGCACGAGATCCACGCCTACGAGGCGCTCGGGCACGCTTCACGCGCGGACAGCATGAGCGCGCTCGACGAGCCCGCTGCCGATCAGCAGGACGCGATCGCGCGCGAGCTGCGCGCAGCGGCCACCAGCTACCGCGAGTATCTCGCCGGCGCGAGCGCGGCGCGGCGCTTCGAAGCCGCCGACCAGACACCGGACCAAGCGTCAGCGCAAAGCCAAGCGAGCTACGAGGCGACGGCTCGCGAGAACCTCGACCGCGTGCTCGCGCAGCTAAGCCGTCTCGGCAAGCCACGCAACAAGCGCGCGAAGATTAAGCAGTGATGATGACGGCTGAGACGTTGCCGTAGAAGCCGACGGCGAGGACGAGCAGCGCGGTGGGCTTGGGCGCGAAGGTGCCGCGGACGAGTGGACCGACGGTTGCGCCTGCGAGCCAGGCGAGCGCGGTCGCGATCCCGAGCGCGCCACCGCTGCCGAAGGTTTCGCCGTACAGGCTCTTCGGCGCGACCACCGAAACGTCGGCTCCGAGCACGCGCTCGATCGCAGCCAGCTCGGCGCGATCGAATAGCGCGATGCCGTTGATCGAAGCGCACACGCCTTGGATGTCGCCGGCTTCGAGACGCGCATCGCTCAGCGCGGCGCGGATCGCGCGCTCCACGGCGCGCTCCGAGGCGTGCACGATCGCGGCTTCGGATTCGGGCGGCTCGAACGCGTTGCCGTAGCCGAGCACGCGGCCGTAGCGATCGATGCCGCGCTTCTCTGCGTCCGCTTCGCGCTCGACGCAAAAGTACGCCGCCGCCTCGCCGATCCGCATGCCCTGGCCTTCGGGCGAGCCCGGTCGGAACACGCGATCGTTTTCCGCTAGCACGCCGAGCTTGCGAAACCCGAGGTAGAGCGGATCGCTGAGCACCTCACCGCCGCCGGCCAAGAACGCGTCCGCGCGCCGATTGGCGAGGTGCGTTTGTGCGGTGAGCATCACGTCGAGCGAGCCGCAGTTGCCGTCGACGACAGTGACGTTCGGCGCTTGCAGGTCTTCCCAGATGCTCACGTAGCCCGCCGCCGAGTTGATGACGGTGTTCGGAAAGCGATTGGGATTGAGGAAGCGCGGATCCTCGAGCTCCGCGATCATCACCAGCTCGTTGATTGCATCGAGCGAGCCGTAGGCAGTCGCCGAGCACAGACCCACGCGCTCGGCCTTGAGCGAGACGTGCGCGCCGTTCACCTTGAGCTTGGCGTCTTCGAGCGCTTGCTTGGCCGCGACGATCAAGAACAGCGTCAGTCGATCGAAGTTACGCAAGCCTTTGGGACCGAGGAACTGCGTCGCGTCGAACGCAGAGACCTCGGCCGCGAACGGTGCCGGGATCTTCTCCGCCGAGAGCACGCTCGACTCACGGCTGAACGCACCCTCGCCCAGGCTGACGTGGCGATTGAGCGCATCGCGGAAGTCGGCGAAACCGATTCCGAGCGGGCTGACGAGGCCCACGCCGGTGATGGCCAATGGAAGCATGAACGAGTCTCAGCAGAGCGCGGGCTGCGGCATCGGCAAGACGCCAGGTCGCGCGAACGTCGCGACGGCGTCGTAGCCGCCGAACGCGAGAGAGTTATTGAGCACGATGTCGGCCTTGCCGCGCTTGGCGGTGTTCGACACCACGTTCAGCGTTCCGCACTCCGGATCAGGCGTCTCGTAGCTGACGGTCGGCGGGTACATGCCGGTCTCGATCGTCATGACGCAGGCGATTGCTTCGAGCGCGCTCGCCGCGCCCATGCAGTGACCGATCATGCTCTTCAAGCTGCTGACCGGAATCGCGCGATCACCGAACAGCTGCTGCACGACGTACGCCTCGACCTTGTCGTTGGCTTGCGTTCCGGTGCCGTGCGCGTTGATGAAGTCGACGTCGGCGGGCGTGACGCCGCTGCGCGCGATCGCTTCGCGCATCGCGGTCAGGCTGCCGGTGCCGTCCGGATGGGGACGTGTGATGTGGTGCGCGTCGCAGGCCAAGCCGCAGCCACCGACTTCGGCGAGCACCGCTGCGTGGCGGCGAACCGCGTGCGCTTCGGACTCGAGCACGAGCACGCCCGAGCCCTCGCCGATGATGATGCCCTTGCGGTTCTTGTCGAACGGCTGGCAGCGCTCGGGCGCGACCGCGCCGAGCCGTACGAAGCCCGCGAACTGATGCTTCATCAGCAGCTCGCTCGCGCCCGTGATCACCACGTCGGCGCGGCCGTCACGGATCAAGTCCGCAGCCATCGCGATCGCGTAGTTGCCGGCGGCACACGCTGCAGGAAGCGTTTGCACGAGGCCGCGCGCACCGAACGCGCGCGCCAAGTGGATCGGCAAGAGCGTGCTGCCGTAGAGCGGGATCTTCGCGACGTTGATCGCATCGGCGCCGTGATGAACCCACGCGCCCTCGAGCTCGTTGATCACGTCGGCTTCGCCCATCGTGGTGCCGATCACGACCGAGGTGCGTTCACCCGCGAGCAGCTCGGGCGTGATGCCCGCATCGTCGACGGCCATGCGTGCGGCGGCGAGCGAGAACGCGGAGCAGCGGCCCATGCGGCGGTTCTCGGCGTGCGTCAGGAAGTCGCGCGCGTGAAAGCCTTTGACCTCACCTGCGATCGTGCGATCGAACGCAGAGGTGTCGAAGCCTTCGATGGTGGAGAACCCGGAGCGACCTTCGACGATGCCTTTCCAAAAGGCATTTCGGCCGAGACCGAGTGAGCTCACAACACCCATTCCTGTGACGAAGACACGCGACATCTGCGCGCCACCTATACTCAGTCACACCCCCTGACGCAACCTTGTGCGCTTGGCCGACTGGCCTATTTTAGTCGAGCTTTTTCGCATGCTTGACAGCTTCGAGGGCGCCCTCTTACATCCCGCGCCACCGCTATATCTCGTCGGCGACTCAGCGCGCTTCGTGGTCTACCGCGTAGTGATTTGCGGTTTCTGACGCGTGTGTCGCGATTAAGGAGCCTAGGGATGTCGAACGCTGATCTCATAGAAAAACTACGCGCGATCGTGGCCGAAGTGGCCGAGATCGACGAAGTGCCGGACGCGGCTCCGTTCAAGGATCTCGGCATCGACTCGATGATGGCGATCGAGATCATCGCCGAGATCGAGCGCACCTACGCGATCAAGGTCCCCGAGGAGGAGCTCGAAAAGATCACCAACCTGCTCTCGGTCGTCGCGCTCGTCGAAGACAAGCTCAAGAAGTAGCGTCAAGGCAATGCGGTGTCTGAGAGCTCGGCCTTGAG
>JAYUYY010000079.1:0-7681 GCA_043752225.1 Sandaracinaceae bacterium
CAAGCGCAGCGCATGCAGCTCAAGGAAGAAGAGCTCTATTTCTGCCGCAAGGCCTGATTCGCGTTCGATTTTGGACGCGAGAGCGGCTTTACGTCCTCGGAAAAATCCTCACAATACAGGAAGTATTGTTCCGGTTTTTCCTGCGGGCGCGCTCGCTCTCACAGCCAAATCGGGCGCGAATCCATCGCACGCGTTCACGCTCGTGAGAGGTGAGAGGCAGCGTCGCTGCGCTCGCTCGTGAGAGGTGAGAGGCAGCGTCGCTGCGCTCGCTCGTGAGAGGTGAGAGGCAGCGTCGCTGCGCTCGCTCCGGGCGGCTTGCGGGAGCGGTTAGCGTTTTTTGCGTGAGCGGAGGCGAAGCGTGAGGGCCATCGCGAAGAGGGCGAAGGGAGTCGCGTTTAGGGCGGAGCTCGTGCGGCCTGGTGAAGCGGAGCAGGCGGTGGTGGTGAGGGCGGGGGGCGTCGCGAAGGGGGCGGCGTAGGCTTCTTCGATGCCGTGCTCGTCGTCTTCGGAGAGGGTGCGTTGGTGGGTTTCGCCACCGCCGATGTTGGCCCACATGGTGGCGGTGGGGTCGGCGTCGCTGTGGGCAAGGCCGAGCGCGTGGCCGACTTCGTGGGTGAGCACGGCGGCCAGGTCGTGAGAACGACCGTGCTGGGCGTGGGCGCCTTCTTCATGGGCGCGCTCGCTCAGCATCTCGAAGGAGCGCTCGCCGTTGATCAGGATGTCGACGCCGACAATCACTCCCGAATGCGTGAAGGTGGTGATGGTCATCGCGACTTGGTCGTCTTCGAACGGCCAGTCGGCGAGCAAGTAGACGCCGTTGTTGCGCTGCGTCGCGTCGTACGGAGCGGGCTCGCCGTCTTCGATCGTGACGTCGGGCACGCCCGCCAGGCCGCGCCATGCTTCGGTCGCCATCGTCGCCGCGGAGCGCACCGCGCTCGCACCGAGCGCATCGGTCATCGAGCGATCGAGGCGCAGCTCGATGCTCGGTTGTTGCCAACGTACCGGCGTTCCATCGCCCGTGGTCTTGAGCGCGTAAGCATGCGCTTGCTGCGGAGCACCTAGGATTGCGAGTAGAACGAGCAACAACGAGAAGCGCATGAAAACCTCGGGAGTTAAAGGCTTTCATTGCACTGCGCGTGCCGGATTAGCGGCAGGTTTGGGGAGTGGATGGCATCGCTACGCGCGTGGTGAGAAACACCACCGCGCTGCGTCTAGCCATTTCGAGTGAGTGGTGTGGACGACTACGCGGCAGGGCGCGCGCACCACTCACGGAGCTGTTCGCGTCGCGTTGCCAAGCGCGTGGGACGCAAGCACCACGGCTGTGGTCGGACTTGCGAAGGCGCGCGTTCTCGAGTGACTGAAGCTCGCGTGGTGTTTGTAGCCACTCGAGTGGATGACATCGCTACGGGGAGCTCTCGCGACCGTGGGATCTGCGGCGGATTCGGGCGCAAGCAGGAATGGCACACAGCATGCTTTGGCCGTGGGCAGACACGCCGTTCTCACTAGGACTAAACGCCATGAGATATTCGCTCCAGCCCACCACTACGCCCGTTGCGCGCGACCCCATGCGTCAGCTGCCCTCCGGTGCGAGCGTGCTGGTGATCGACGACTCGCCGGCGATTCGAAGCGCGCTCACGAGCACGCTCAAGACGCTCGGGATGTTTGCCCGCATCGAGACCGCGCCGGATGGCTTTGCTGGCTACCAAGCGATGCTCGCGAACAAGTACGACGTCGTGCTCTGCGACCTGCACATGCAGAAGTGCGATGGGATCGCCTTTCTCAAGCTGCGCGCTGCGAACATCGCGCTGCACTCGGTACCCGTGATCGTGCTGACCGGCTCGACCGATCAAGACAGCAAAGTTCAAGCGCTCGAGCTGGGCGCGTGTGACTACGTCGGCAAGGCCGCGTCGCCCGCGGAGCTCGCGGCGCGCATCACGGTGCATGTGCGGCTCAAGAGCCTGCATGACGATCTGTTGCGCAAGACGGCCGAGCTCGAGCGCCTGTGCCGCACCGATCCGATGACCGGGCTCTTCAACCGCCGCGCGTTGCGCGATGCGCTCACCAGCGAGCTCAGCCGTTCGAAGCGATACGGCAACACCGCGAGCTTCGCGATGCTCGATGTCGATCGCTTCAAGCAGCTCAACGACACCTACGGTCACCAAGCGGGCGACCACGTGTTGGTGCAGCTCGGCGCGTTACTCACCAAGCGCGTGCGCAAGAACGACATTCTCGCGCGCTACGGCGGCGAAGAGATCGCGCTGTTGATGCCGGAGACGGGCCTGCACGGAGCGGGAGTGCTCTGCGAGCGGATAAGGCGCGCGATCGCGGAAGAGCCGATCGAGTGGGAGGGCGAGAAGATCCAGCTCAGTGTGAGCATCGGCGTCGGCAGCGTGGGCCTTGCGAACACCGAAACCCCCGAAGGCCTGATCCGCGCGGCCGACCACGCGCTCTATCGTGCCAAGAGCTCGGGCCGCAATCGCGTAGTGCTCGCGGGCGCGGATACCATGGCGATGGGTCAGTCTGCGGTCGCGACGAACACGTGAACGAGCGGCTGACGGTGCTAGCATCGGCGCATGTCGCGCGAGCGACCGTCGATCACAGCGCGCTTGTCTTGGTTGCTCGGCTTTGCGCTGCTCGGGCAGCACGTGCTGTTTCTGTTCTTCGCGCAAGCCAGTGCGCCGCTCTATTCGGTGCTCGCGCTGATCGCTTCGGTGCTCGCGGGCGTGCTCGGGAGCTTGTGGCTCGCGCGCGCCGGTGCCGAGCTGCGCGCGCTCGGTCCCAAGCTCCATGCTCTGGCCGAGAGCGCCGAGCCTGCGCGGGCTGCGGCGCATCGCGGCGATCTCGGATCGATCGCGGTCGAGCTCTCCATCTTGGGAAAGCGCCTCGATGAGAGCCGCACGCTGCGCGCACGCGCGCGCGAGGCGAGCGCATACAAGGCGAGCTTTCTAAGGTCGGTGCGGCACGAGCTGCGTACACCCCTCAACTCGATCTTAGGGTTTGCCGACGTGTTGCTAGGCGGGCTCGAGGGGCCGCTCACCGAGGATCAGCGCGAGAACCTCGCCGTGATTCGCACCTCCGCGGCGCGGCTCTCGCAGCTCTTCGAAGAGGTGATCGAGCTGACGTTGCTCGCGGCGGATCAACGCCCGCGCAACGAGGAGCAGCTCGACCCCGCGAGCGTGATCGATGCCGTCGCCGACGCGCTCGAAAACGATCGAGGCGATCGGCCGGTGCACATACGCCGCGCGCTCGACGGCGACCTGCGACCGGTGCTGGGCGATGGCGAGCGCTTGCGCAAGCTGCTCTTGTGCGTCGCGCGACACGCGCTCGAGCATGCGGCAGGGCCGGTCTTGGTGCTCGGCGCCGAAGCTGAAGAAGGCTCGGACGTGCTCTACGTGCGCGATCCCGCGCGCGTGCTGACCGAGGCCGAGATGCTGGCGTTGCGCAGCGACGATCCGACCGCACGCGCGCGCCGCAAAGGGCTGGGCGAGGATGCGCGGTTGCTCGTGCGCTTGTGCGATCGCGTCGCGCTCGAGCACCGCGGTCAAGCGCGTTTCGAGAGCGACACACAGCAAGGCACGCGCTATTCGCTGTGCTTGCCGCTGGCTGCGACGCGGGCGAGCGCGCAGCGGGCCGTGTCCTCCGGGCCTGCGAGCGAGCGCGATTCGCTGACCAGCGCGAGCGGAGGCGAGCTGCCATGAGCGTTCGCTACGCAGCGAGCTTTTTGATCGCGCGCGTGGTCGCGGTGCTCACGCTGCACGCGTTCGTGTTGTGGTGGCTGCTGCCGAAGACGGTGCCGCTCGTCGCGCTCTCGCTCATGCTCGGGCTTTCTCTGATCGCGGCGGCGGTGGCGTTCTGGGAATCGCGCGGAATGCGGGCGGACGCGCTGACGCTGCTCTCCGTGCTGTCGGACCAGAGCGGTCGCGAGCCGATCTCCGATGTCACGGCGCAAGCGGTTCGCGCGTCGCAAGCGGTTCGCGTGCTCGAGAACGCGGCCGAGCCGCAGACCGAAGAGCTGTACGCGCCGCTTACCGCGCTGCGCCGGTTTGCGCAGCGCGCGCGTCGCCTCGAGGAAACTGACGCGCTGGCCCGCGCGGAGATCGACGAAGCGTTGCAGCTCGGCACGAGCTTTCTCGCGTCGATGGGCCACGATCTACGCGGCCCGCTCAACAGCATCATAGGCTTTGCCGACTTGCTCGTGATGGAGAGCCACGGCGGCGTGCGCGAGAGCCAAAAGCCGAGCGTCGACATCATTCGCTGCGCGGCTCAGGATTTGCTCGCGCTGCTCGAGCAGCTGATCGCGTGGGCGCGCTTGCAAGCCGCGCCCTTAATTCTGAACCGGGTTCCGATCGAGCTCGCCGAGGTGATCGAGCAAGCGCGACTCGAGGCTGAGCGCCGAGCGGCGAGCCGAGGCTTCGTGCTCGAGGTGGGGCCGCTGCCGAAGATGGATTTGTACGGCGATCGCAAGCAGCTCACGGTCGCGCTCCTCGGCCTGTTCGATCTCTCCTTGCGCAGCGGCAAGACCGCGACCCTCGAGCTGACCGCGGAGATCGAGCGTGCGGGCGAGCTGGCGCAGGAGCGCTTGGCGATCTGCCTGCGCGATCGCGGTCTGCGCGTACGCGATGCCGACCAAGAGGCCTTCTTCGAGGCGTTTCGGCCCTCGTTTGCGCCTTCCGGGCAGCGGCTGGCGGGCCTCGGCGTCGGGCCGGCGCTCGCGCGCGCGCTCGTCCGGGCACACGGTGGGGATGTGTGGTTATCCAGCCGCGCCGACACGGGCACGACGTTCAGCGTCGTGCTGCCGCTTAGCAACGCGTGAGCGGCGCGTGATAAATTGCCGCACTGTCTATGGAAGCACGCTCCACTACCTCCTCTTCCTCGCGACCGTTTGCGGCCACTTCGACCGTCGAGATCGCGCAACGCATCCGCGCCAACGTCGAGCGTGTGCTCGAAGGCAAGCGTGAGGTCGTCGAGCTCGCGGTCGCCGCGCTGCTCGCGCGCGGACACCTGCTGATCGAGGACGTGCCCGGGGTCGGCAAGACCACGCTCGCTCGCTCGCTCGCAGCGAGCATCGGCCTTGAGTTCCGACGCATTCAGTTCACCTCGGACTTGATGCCGGCCGACGTGCTGGGCGGCAGCATCTACTCGAGCACGACCGGTCAGTTCACGTTCCGCAAAGGTCCCGTGTTCACCAACGTGCTGCTGGCGGACGAGATCAACCGCACCACGCCCAAGACGCAGAGCGCGTTGCTCGAGGCGATGGGCGAGCATCGCGTTTCGATCGATGGCGAGACGCGCGTGCTCGACGAGCCGTTCTTCGTGCTCGCGACGCAGAACCCGGAAGAGTTCTACGGCACGTATCCGCTGCCTGAATCGCAGCTCGATCGCTTCTTGATGCGCTTGCGGATTGGCTACCCTCCGCAAGACGTCGAGCGCCAAGTGCTGGCGCGGCGGCGCGCGACCGATCCGATCGATGAGCTGGTGCCGGTCGCGACGCAGCACGAGCTGCTCGCGACGCAGGAAGCGGTCGATCGCGTGCGCACCACCGACGACTTGCTCGACTACATCCACTCAATCGTGCTCGCGACGCGTTCGACGCCGCTGCTCTCGATCGGTGTCTCGACGCGCGGAGCTCTCGCGCTCGAGCGCGCGGTGCGGGCGTATGCGCTCGTGCTCGGCCGCAGCTATGCGATCCCGGACGACGTGAAGACGGTCGCGGTCGCGGTGCTTGCGCATCGCGTGCGCGCAGCCGGCGCGCGCGACGGCGTGTCCGCTTCGATGGATGGCGAACGCGTGATCCGCGAGCTGCTCGCTTCGCTTCCCGTGCCGGTGTGAGCGGGATGAGCAGCGTCGGCGCCTCGAACGGTGGGAGGCCATCGAGCCCATCGAGCCCGTCGACCCAGCCGCGCGTCGGCCTGAGCTCGACGCCACCGCCGATGCCGAGCGGAGGAGCGAACGCGAACGCCAGCCCCAAGCGCTATGGCAACAACAGCAAACCCTGGAAGCGTTACTTCCGCACCACGCGCGAAGGCAAAGCGTTCATCTTCGTGACCGGTGGCGTCGGGCTCGGTGCGATCAACACCGGCAACAACCTGCTGTTCCTGATCTTTGGCTTTCAGCTCAGCTTGATCGTGCTCAGCGGCATCATGAGCGAGATCGCACTGCGCGACTTGCTGTTGCGGCGCCGGCTGCCGTCGCGCGCGTTTGCGCGCACGACGTGCCTGATCGAGATCGAGCTCGAGAACAAGAAGCAGCGCGCGGCTTCGTATTCGCTCGAGGTCGAAGACATCTCGCCCGACGCACCGAGCGAGCGGCGTTGTTACTTCCTCAAGGTCGCGCAGAAGAGCGTGCAGATCGCGGGCTATCGGCGCGTGCCGCTGCGCCGCGGCATGCTCGGGCTCTCGGGCTTTCGCGTCGCGACCCGCTATCCGTTCGGCATCATCGAGAAGTGGCGAATCCTCAACGTGCCCGACCAGCTGCTGATCTTCCCCGAGCTCAAGCACGAAGATCTGATCGAAGCCGAGCAGAACGTGATGGGCGCGGACGCCGCCAGCCGTAAGGTCGGCTTCGGCACCGAGATCGCGGGGCTGCGCACCTTTCAATCGAGCGATGAGATCCGCGCCGTGCACTGGAAGCGCTCCGCGTCGCTCGGCAAGCTGATCGTGCTCGAGCGCCACCGCGACACGACCGCGCACTTGGTCGTCGTGCTCGACAACGCGCGGCCGCAAGGAGCGGATGCGCGTTGGGACGAAGGGCTCGAGCGCGCGATCTCGCGCGCCGCTGCGCTGACCGTGACGGCGTTGCGCCGCGATTTGAGCGTCGAGGTGATCAGCCGCGGAAATCGCTCTCCGGCGGTGATGCCGGGAGCGTCGCCTGATCCGATCTTGCGTCACCTGGCGCTGCTCGAGCCGGTCGCGCGCGAACGCGGCGACTTACTGGCGGTGCCTGCTGGCAAGAGCCGGGTGGTCGAGGTTCGCGTCGAGCCGGCTGCCGTGTAATCGCAAAAAGCTCATCATGGGATTTTCCACCTTACATAAGGTCGTCGCGTATCTGATTTCCGGGCTGGGCCTCTTTGGCCTGACCTTGGGAGACGAGATCACGCCGGCCGTGAGCCTTGCGCTCGCGTTTGGATTCATCGTGAGCTGGTTCGCGGAAGGCCCGCGGATCATGGCGCCGCGCTACAGCACGCTGTGGACGGTCGCGGTGGTCGTGGCGCTGGCGTTGCAGGTGGTTCGCGCAATCCTGATCGCGCCGTCGCTCTCGCTCGCGATCGAGTTCGCCGCGTTCCTGCAGCTCTCGCGTTTGTTCACGCGCCGCACGGCGGTCGACTACCAACAGATCGCAGTGCTTGCGTTCGTGCACTTGGTCGCAGCGACCGTGCTCTCCACGAGCTTGAGCTACGGCGTCATGTTCATCGGCTTCGTGATCGCGACGCCGTGGATGCTCGCGCTCTCGCATCTGCGCAGAGAGATCGAGGGCAACTACACGCCCGCGCCCGGTGCGCCCGCGCAGGCGCACGTCGGCTTGCAGCGCGTGCTCGCATCGCGCCGCGTCGTAGGGCCGCGGTTCTTGGCCGGCACCGCGTTTCTAGCCGTGCCGCTGTTCGCGATGACGCTCTCGATCTTCGTCGTCATCCCGCGCGTCGGCAAAGGCTTCTTGAGCTTTCGGCGCGACGGCGGGCAAAAGG
>JAYUYY010000080.1:0-7680 GCA_043752225.1 Sandaracinaceae bacterium
ACAACAAGCCGGCCGTCACCGCCCTGCGCGAGATCGCTGCTTCGCGCGTGCGCTACAACCGCCTGGTCCGTGAGCTCGTCCAAGAGCACATCGAAGAGACCAAGGCTCTCATCGACTCGCAAGACGGCTGATTCTCTCGGCTCCGCCAGCCCGTGAAAGAGCTGGCCCGTTGAAACGCGAAACGCGCGACCCCGATTGGGATCGCGCGTTTTCGTTTAAGGGCGCGCGAGATCGCGCTGCGAGCTCAGCTGGCCTTCGGCGGCAGCGACATCTCGATCGCGAAGCTCAGCTCGACGTCATCGCCGACGATCGAGATGCCTTCGGTGAGCGCTGCGAACTTCAAGCCGAACTCCTTGCGGCTGATCGTCGTGCTCGCTTCGTACGCCGCGCGTACCTGCGGGCCCTGGCCGAAGTTCACGGTCTGCACGCCGAGCAGCTCACCTTTGATCTCGACCTCTTTGGTCACGTCGCGGATCGTGAGCAACGCCTTCGCGGTGAGCTTGTTGCCCTTCCACTTAATCGACCTCAGCTCGAGCTTGAGCTTTGGGTACTGGGCGACTCCGAGGAAGTCGTCCGCGCGCAGGTGCTCGTCGCGCTTGTCCACGCCGGTGTCGACCGACTTCGCGTCGGCTTCGGCGACCAGCTTGGTGATCTTGCCGGTCTTCTCGTCGGCCTCGATCTGAGCGCTGAAGGTTTTGAATTCTCCGCGCACCTTCGCGAAGGCGAGGTGACGCGCGGTGAAAGCGACGGAGCTGTGGCTCGCATCCACGGACCACGCGACGGGTTGCGCGGTCGCTGTCGTCGCAAAGAACAAGCCGAGCACGCTAGCGAATAGAAATGATCGCATCGGTTCTCTCCAAATTATGCGCTTGTGTGCAACCGCTCGACGCGGCGCGGGGCGAGCGCGAGTCGTATCGTGTAAAGCCGGTTCGCCTCAGCAGCAACGGGCTGAGCGCGTGCAAAAGTCACACTCTGCATCGTCGTCTGCTTGGCCATTTACGGCAGCGGCAGGCGCGCGTTTCCCAAAAAACCTCGCTAACCGATTACGGCCTCGATCAGGCACGGACCCTGAACCTTGAGCGCGCGAGCGAGCTCCCGCGCGAGCCCGGCCGGCGTGTCGACGCGCGCTGCGGAAACACCCATGCCGGTGGCGAGCGCGACGAAGTCGAGCTCCGGGTTGTCGATTCGCAACATGTTGCGCGCGCGCTCGCCCGCGCCCGCGCCCGCAGCCGCGGCACCCACGCGCTCCAGCTCGACGTTGAGAATCCGATACGAGCGATTCGCGAGGATGAGGTTAATGACGCGCAGGCCTTCGCGCGCTTGCGTCCACAGCGCTTGGATCGTGTACATCGCGCTGCCATCGCCTTCGAGGCAGATCACGGTGCGATCCGGACAGGCGATCGCCGCGCCCACCGCGAGCGGTAAGCCCATGCCGATCGAGCCGCCGGTGTTCGAGAGCCAATCGTGCGGCGGCGCGTTCGCGGCGAGCGTCGCGACCAAGAAGGCTTCGGTGCCGCCTTCATCGACGACGATCGCGTTCTCGGGCATCAGCGCGGCGAGCGTTTCCGCGACCGCTTTGGCGTCGAGCTTCGGCCGCTGCGAGATCGCGCCGTGCACGAGCGCGCTTACGCGTTCGCTGCCGAGCTTCGCGCCAATCCGATCCGCGAGCCGCGCGAGCGCATCGCCCAGATCATCGGCCACGCCCGCGAGCTCATGCGTTTCGCACCCGCTCGGCGTGAGCACGCTCGGCTTGTCCGGGTACGCGAAGAACGAAACCGGCGCTTGCGTGCCGATCAAGATCAGGTGACGCACGCCCGCGAGCGTCTGCGCCGCCGCTTCGGCGAAGTACGGCAGGCGCTCGATCGCGCAGCGCCCTGCCCCGCGCTCGAGCCGGCCGGTGAACGTGTCGCACAACACGCGTGCCGAGGTCGTGCTCGCGATCCGGTTGGCGAGCTCGAGGCCGTCGGCGCGCAGCGCGAGGCCGCCGAGCAGCACGACCGTCTTCTCCCCGCTCTGCAACGCGCGCGCGGCCTGCTCGATCGCGCTGTCATCCACTTTGCGCCGCGCCGGCACGGGCAGCGCATCCTGAGCTTCAGTCGTGCATGCGCCCCACGACACATCGGCTGGCAGCACGAGCGTTGCGATCTGGCCTGGTGGGCTCAGCGCCGCAACGACCGCTTCGGCCGTGTCGCGCGACAGCGCATCGGTGGCTAGCGTGCAGCGCAGCCAATCCGAGAGCGGCCGCGCGAGGCCTTCGATGTCGGAGCTCAGCGGTGCGTTCATCGCGCGGTGGTACGTCGCGTGCTCACCGACGATGTTGACCATCGGGCTGTGCGCTTTGCGCGCGTTGTGCACATTGGCGAGCGCGTTGGTGAGGCCGGGGCCGAGATGCAACAGCGTCGCAGCAGGCCGATCCGCCATGCGCGCGTAACCATCCGCCGCGCCAGTCACGCAGCCTTCGAACAGACACAGCACCGATCGCATCTGCGGCACGGCGTCGAGCGCCGCGACGAAATGCATTTCGGACGTGCCGGGATTGCCGAAACAGACGTCGACGTTCGACGCGATCAGCGTGCGTAAAAGACTCTGCGCACCGTTCATGGCTGAGGGCGTTATACACAGCCCCGGGACTTGTGTGGCTAGGGGCCTTTGCGCATGATGACCAACGCGTTGGGGAACGTGGTGTCAACGCGCCGGCCCCTGCCGGCCCCGAATTTCAGAGGTCGAGCTTGCGAACGTGGCTGTGGTGCTTGGGCTGCGGTGCTCTTCTTGCGTGTAGCTCTCCAGAGGAAGGTGGAATGCGCGGCCCGCGCGACTCCGGCCTCGAGGACGCGCAGACGGATGCCGATCCGGGTGATGGCGATTGCGACGGCGCGAGCTGCGACGCTCACGCGAGCTGCGTAGGCGAAGGCACAGACGCGCATTGCGTCTGCGACGCCGGCTACACAGGCGACGGCGAGAGCTGCAGCAGCGCGACCGTTAACGAGTGCAGCGACGCCGACGACTGCGGCGACAACGCCGAGTGCGTCGACGACAGCGCAGGGAAGCACTGCGAATGCGCAGACGGCTTCACCGGCGACGGCACGACCTGCGAAGCGACGGCGACCGGCTGTGCGGCGCGCGTGTGCGATCCGAACGCGTCGTGCGAAGGCAGCGACGACTCGTGCACGTGCGGCCCCGGCTTCGACGGAGACGGCGAAGGCTGCGGCGATGTCGACGAGTGCGCAGAAGCCAGCGCGTTCGAGTGCGCGGATCACGCGGCATGCGTGAACACGTTCGGCGGCTACGACTGCGCGTGCGAAGGCCCGTTCGCGGGCAACGGCGACTCGAGCTGCCGGCCGCTGTGCGACATCGCCAAGGAAGACTCGGACGTGTGCAGCCCGGACGGGCTGTGCCGCGTCGATCGCGATCTCGCGGTGTGCGACGCGTGCGAGCCCGGCTGGAGCGGCACCGGCAAGAGCTGCAGCGCGAGCGCATCGGCGTGCGGCGCGGAGTGCGACGGCACGGGCAGCGACGAGGTCGCTCACGCGGTGTGCGCGGGCAGCAGCAGCTGCGAGTGCGCGCCCGGTTATAGCGGCACGCCCGCAACGGGCTGCGATGACATCGACGAATGCGAAGAAGCCGACGCGTGCGGCGTTAACGCGAGCTGCAGCGATCTCGACGGCGGCTACTTCTGCGAGTGCGCAGCGGGCTACGCGAAAAACGACGATGGCGAGTGCGTGGACAAGAACGAGTGCGACGCGACCGTCTCGCCGTGCCACCCGAACGCGACCTGCACCAACGCGTCGCCGGAAGACGAGCCCAACGGCTTCACGTGCGCGTGCAAGGAAGGCTATGCAGGCGACGGATCGATCTGCCGCGACATCAATGAGTGCGCGGAAGACGACGCATGCGAAGCCAACGCCACCTGCACGAACACCGCCGGCGGGCGCGACTGCGAGTGCAAGCGACCGTTCGCGGCCGACGATTCAGGCGCGTGTTACTGCGACTTGTCCGGCACGTGGGCGATGCGCCAGGACGTCGACACGTGCTGGGAAGAGCTCGACTTCACGGGCACCGACGTGACGTTGATCTCGACCGGTGAAATGGAAGCGAGCGTCTGGGAGCTACACAAGCTCACGTACGACGGCGAGACGATTCAGGTCGAGAAGAAGGGCTGCGGCGCGGACAACACGCCCGACTTCACCAGCCCGCACTTCGGGGAAACGTACTCATCGTACGTGCCGCTCGCGACGTTCGATCCGCTCGATCTCGCGCGCGGCAACGACATCAACGAGCCGGGCCTCGTGCCCGGCAGCATGTTCGTGACCGACGATGAAGCCGCCGTGGTCGGCATCGATCTCGGCGACGATCCGGTCGGCGCGACCTGGCCGGCGAGCCACACCGAAGTGGACAACTGGGTCGACACGGATAACGACGGCCAACCCGGGCTCACCGCGTGGCCGCGCCTGCCGAGCCAAAACATCGACGACATGACCGCGCAGTACAACTATCTGCCGGCGCGGCCCGACCTCGCCGGCATGATTGCCGAGCGTGCGGGATGCGTAAGCGTCGCAGCGCGCGTCATCACGCGCCTCGAAGTCGACATGACGAGCTGCACGCATATGGTCGGCGAGGTCGTCAACGTGAAGACCGAAGGCCGCGTTCAAGGCTGCACGCTCGTGCATCTCGCCGACGAGGGCGACGACATCACGTGCAACGCCGACGACTGGGAATCGATGGATCAGTGCATCCCGACCGATCTCGACAACCTCGACGACGACCAAAACCAATCGCAGTCGACCAAGTCGACCTTCGAGCTGGTGCGCATCGCTGATCTCGACGACGAAGTGAGCTGCCTCGACGTGCGCGACGCGTTGCCTGCCATCGAGCGCGACGCGCCCTCGATCACCTGCCGCGACTGACGGCACGCTGCCTATCCCGAAGCGCCTGGCGCACACACGCCCGTCGCTTTGACATACGCTCCCCGCATCTCGAGACCCGCATGATTCGTTTGCCTCGCAGTCACTTCTTCGGAGCGCTCTGTCTGCTGATCGTGCTCGGCTCGCTCGCGCGTCCGCTTCCGGCGCGCGCGAGCGGCTTCGAGCTCTTGCCCGGTGGCACGCGCTCCGTCATGCGCGGAGGTGCAGTCGCGGCGCGCTTCGAAGACCCGATGGTGTTGCTGCACAACCCTGCGGGCCTTTCATCGCTGTCGGGCAATCGCGTGATGCTCAACATCGACACCGCAATCCACGAGATGTGCGTCGACCCGTACGGCTACTACGGCTGGGGCGTGTACAGCGCGGACTTCTCGGAGTTCGACGACCCACTCGACGACGCGTACGCGACCACGCCACTGCCCAAGGTTTGCAACTCCGCCGAAGTGCTTCCGCTGCCCGCGCTCGCGTTCGCGACGCAGCTGTCGGACGACGTGACGATCGGCTTCGGAATGGTCGCGCCCACGCTGGTCACGGGCGTGCGCTACGGCGGCGCCGACGGGACGATCGCGATCGACGGCGTCGCGTACCCGACCCCGACTCGCTATCAAGTGATCGAGCGCACGATCGACTTCGGCCTCGTGCCGAGCTTCGGTCTTGCATATCGCTTCTCGGAGATGTTCGCGCTCGGCGCAAACCTGCAAGTCACGATGGTCAGCGCGAAGACCTGGGCTGTTCAGAACGAGACCTCGGGTACGCAGCCGTCGAGCGATTGGCTCGCCGAGGTCTCCGCATCCGATTACTTCATCCCTTCGATCACGCTCGGCGCGCACATCAAGCCGCTGCGCTCGATCGATCTGTCGGTCGTCTTCCGCTTGAGCGAAAACTTCGATGGCTCGGGCGATGTCCGCTACGAGACGGCCACCTTCCACGACGGCGCGACTTCCGGCCCGATCCCGTACAAGAACGATCCGATCGACCTGAGCAGCATCAACATCGGCTTGCCGTGGGCGCTCACGCTCGGCGCGCGCTACGCGGGCTTGCTCTCCTCAACGCCCGCGCCTAACGCCGACGCGATGGACTCGGAACGCTGGGATGTGGAAGTCGACGCCACGTATACGTTCGGCGCGCTGGCGAGCGAGAACACCGTGCAGCCCGGCGACGACGTCACGATCATCTCGCGGATCGCGGGCGGAGGCACCGCCCTCACGCCGACGGAGACGCTGCCCGAGGTGAAGCTCGATCGCCACCAGCTCGACTCGATCGCGGTGCGTCTCGGCGGCAGCTACAGCTTCATTCCAAGAACGCTCGCCGCGCACGCGGGCGCGTTCTTCGAGTCGCGCGGCGTCGAAGCCTCGTACGCCACCGTCGACAGCTTCGCGTTCGCGCGGATTGGCATGGGCGTAGGTGTCGCGCTGCGCTTTGGCTCGTTCGATCTCATGGCCGCGTACGGGCACATCTTCCAAGAGACGCTCGAGGTCGTGCCACCCGAGCACCAGAACGTCGAAGACCACGATCCCGATGACGTGACGAGCGGCTTCGATCAACGGATCGGCGGCACGTTCACCGACGCGGGCGTGCGCAGCGGCGGCCGAGTGCTCGCGGATCCGGATGTGCCGAGTGAAGGCGATGCGACCGCCAAGCTGCAGCAGAGCTCACCGCTGCCCTCACCCGCGCGGCCCGAGCGCATCATCAACGCGGGCAAGTACACCGCGAGCTTCGACATCATCTCGGTCGGCGTGCAATACCGCTATTGATGCGCGCCGGTCGGCCGATTCTCGTTGGCGCTGCGGTCGTCGGCGTGTGCGCGTTGGCGGTCGCCCAACACGCCGTGCGCCAGCGCTCGCATGATTTGCACGACGCCCAGAGCGTGCGCACACCCGAGAACGCACGTGCGATCAGCACGCGAACCCCTCGCGCAATCGTCGCGGCTCCTCCCGCGCTCGTGCAAACGATCGTCCTCGGCGGCGGCGGGTTGCCCGAGAGCACCGAAGTGTCACTCGAGCAAAACGTCAAGCTCGCGCTCGAGGTCCTACCGGAGCCGCAAGCGGTGTTCTTCGCAGGCGGGCCTGGAACGCAGAGCGTGCGCGTGGAGACGCGTGACGATGAACACGCGCAACGCACCCTACCCGTGCGGCTCGGCGAGCTGTTCGCGCCGCGCAAAGGCCGCACCAGCCAGTATCGCGAGAGCGTGCTCACGACCGCGCAGCGCGCCGATGTCAGCACGCTCGAGAACGCGTTGCGCGCTGCCTTGAGCGCCCGCTCGCGCGAGCCACTCTTGCTCTACATCACCGCGCACGGCGACCAAGCCGAAGCCGCCGCCGACAACGCGGTCGCGCTCTGGGGCAACGATTCGCTTACGCCGCGCCGGCTCGCCGAGCTGCACGACGGCAGCAAGCGAGCGCTCCATCTGATCGTGACGAGCTGCTTTTCGGGCGGCTTTGCCGAGCTGGCCTTCGAAGCCGCGGACGCACGCGAAGGTTTCGCGCATGCGCCGCGCTGCGGGCTCTTCGCAGGGACTTGGGATCGCGAGACAAGCGGCTGCGATCCCGATCCCGACCGCAGCGTGCAAGAGAGCTACAGCCTGCATTTCCTGCACGCGCTCGCGCTGCGCGATCGCGACGATCGACCGCTCGCGTTGTCCGAGCTGGATCTCGATCGCGACGGCAGCATCAGCTTGCTCGAAGCGCACACCCGCGCGCGCATCGCATCGCGCTCGATCGACGTGCCCACGACGACCTCGGAGCGCTTCCTGCGCGAATCC
>JAYUYY010000081.1:0-2993 GCA_043752225.1 Sandaracinaceae bacterium
GAGACAGAGACAGAGACAGAGACAGAGACAGAGACAGAGACAGAGACAGAGACAGAGACAGAGACAGAGACAGAGACAGAGACAGAGACAGAGAGCGCCGTCATGGCAGCGAATGCGGTGCAGGGCCGCGCTCGCTCGTCGACGTGGAACCTCTCCCAGCAGACGGCGGCGGCCGACACTGTTGCGACGGCGTCTCCAGACACGGGGGGCGCACGATGGCGTCACACTGCCAGCGGGACGAACGCCGACATCTACGCGCTGCTACTTGCCGATGCGCTCGCTTCACGTGCGCAGGCGCCGTGGGGCGTGTGTCGAACCGTGCTGCAGCGTCTCGCCCAGATCGCTGCCGAGGCGCGCGCCTCGGACGCGCTACTGCACGCGACGGTCGCCGACGCCGACACGAAGCGCGTCTTCTCGGGCGCGCACGACTTTGAGTGGCACCACTTCGAGTACTTTCTCTTTGTTGCGACGCCAAACGAGCAGAGCGCTGCGGCGGCGCGCTACGAGACGCACGAGGCGCGCGCGCGCATTGGCAAATGAACGTACTTTTGGTTTAGTTTAGTTTTTTCGAGACACACTGCCGCCGACATGACCGTCGCTGCCGCCTCGGAAGCGAGCCACGACGCGTGGGGATCCAACTATGGAATCCGCATGCAAGAACACGCCGACGAGATCGAGAGGCGCACGCGCGCGCAGAGCGCCGCCTTTGGCGAGCTCGAGACCAAAGTGACCGAGGTTGGCCTTGGCGCGCACGAGGTGTACGCGCTCGTGCAAGAGCTGCGCCAACGGCTGCCGTCGGTCGAGTTCTACGGCGTCTGGAGCGCGCTCGCTCCCGGCAAGGAGCGCAAGGCGCACAAGCCGCGGAGCGCCACCGTCGTGGCGCGCCGCGACCGCCTCGAGAAGACGCAGCGCGATCAGCATGACGCGCTACTGCTGTGCGCGGGCGTGTGCGGGCCCGCGCTCGAACCCGAGGCAGCGCTGCACAAGGCCGAGGGCATGTTTGCACTGTCGGGCGTGGCCGCGTTCGTGTACGTGTACTCGGTTCTGATGTGCTACTTTGTGGGAAAGAGCAAGGCGATCGTGTGGAGCGCGCTCGTCTCGCGCCTCGTCGACACGGAAGTGAGCGCGCCCGCCCTCGCCAGCACGGTCTTCGCTGTTGCTGCCGTGCTCGTGGCGCTCATGGTTGCGTGCTTGCGCCGCACGGTGCCGCTGCGCGAGCGCGTGTGCGAGGTGCAGCAGCACGACGCGCCCGAGTGCGTCGCCTGGCACGCGCGCGTGCTCGCGGCGCACGTCGACGCGCCAGGCAAGAACGTTGCCGCAAGCACGCTGGGCACGGCGCCGGCAAGGGCGCGGGCACGCGCCAAGCGGGCAGCGTGAGCGGCGGGCGGGCGGGCCGCATGTTGATTAAATTCGGGTTCGACTTTCGAGAGACACTGCGGCCATGACGCCGCTCCGCCTCCTCAACCTGACGCCCCACGCGTGCCACCTTTATTTGCGCGGCGGACGCGTCGTCACGCTCGAGCGCTACGTGGATCCGGCCGTTGGAGCGGCCGTTGACGCGCGCATGGCGAGCGAGGTGTGCCCGCTCGGCGCGCGCGCCGTATCGCCGCACGGCACGCTCGGCGACGTGCTCGACGAGGCCGACGCGTGCGCCGACACGATTGCGTTCTCGTCGCCGCAGCGCCCCACCGGCCTGCTCGCGCCGCTGCCGTGCGCCGAGGACGACGGCGCGACGGCGCTCCTCGTCTCGGCCATGGTCGGCGAGTACGTGCAGGCGCACCCCGACGCGTGGCGCGGCCCAGTGTACGCGCCCGACACGTCGCCGCTCTGCGCCGTGCGCTCGCAAGACGAGGCGACGCGCGGCCAAATCATCGGCGTGCGCGGCCTCGTCGTCTACAAGGAGGCGACGGCGCCGGCCCAGGCCCAGGCCCCGCCCGAGACGGCTGTCTTCTCGGGCGCGTGCAACGCGCTCGCCGTGCGCATCGCGTCGGAGCACGAGTGCTGGTCGCTTCGGGCCGGCGCGGCAAACCCGTCGCCGCTCGCGCTTGTCGCGGCGTACATGATTACTGTCGGCGAGGGCACGCTGATGCTCTACTCAAGCTCAACGCGCCAAGCCGAGAAGAACCTTGCAGTGATCGTGGATTACGTCAAACAATACTCGCCAAAGACCTTGACGACGGCGGCTGTCAGCATGGAGCGTCTTTTGCTTTCTACCGGCGTCGAGCTTCGCAGCGTCGTTTGTGGCGCCGAGACGCCACACGCCAACACTGTCGTCTTGCACGCGTCCGCGTGACGAGCCGTGGCGTGCGCGCATTAAATTTCAAAGCTGCATTCGTCGCTCCAGAGGCCCCACGCCGCGAGCTCGGCCACCTTGACGCGCTGCGCGTGCGCATACGCACTCTCGTTGTGGCGCCGCTCGAGCCCAAGGCTGCGCGCCTCTGTGTCCGAGAGGCGCAGCGCCGACGAGAGGTGCACGGCGACGGGCGTCTCGGTGGGCCTCGAGTGCCAGTACGGCACGTGCCACGCCCCGGCGCCGTCGGTCGCGCTCGCGTTGGCGCCCGAGAGCGCGTAGCCGCTGGCGCGCCAGTGGCGCCACGCGGCGCCATCGACGAAGCGCGCGCGCGCAAAATGCGTGACGCGCAGCCGCCTCCACGGCGCAAACATGCAGAGTGCGTGCGTCGTCTCGGCGTCGTGCTGCTCGGTCGCCTGCCTGAGGTGCACGAGCTGGAAGAACGCGACGGTGCGCGCGTCGGCGCGCGCATAGACAAGGCCAAAATTAGGCCGCGCAAAGCCGAGGCGCGCGGCCGCGCGCGCGCCGGCGCTGTCGGGCCCACGCGCGAGCGCTACGAGGTCGGCGCGCGCGCCGGCGAGCAGCGGCACGTGGTCCTCGATGCGGAGCGTCGCGTTGGGCGCAAAGACAACGTCCGTGTCCGAGAGCAGCAGGTCGCGCCCGAGCGCGAGCGCGCGCCACGCAAACTGCGCGCGCGCCACGA
>JAYUYY010000082.1:0-2987 GCA_043752225.1 Sandaracinaceae bacterium
AAGCGCGCCGACGTCGTGTTCTCGATGGACACCACCGGCTCGATGGGCGGCGCGCTCGAGCAGCTGCGCACGAACCTGCGTTCGGTGATCGTGCCCGCGCTCGCCGCCGACATCCCGGATCTCGGGATCGCGATCGCATCCTTCGAGGACTTCCCGCTCAATCCATTCGGCAGCGTCGGTGACGTGCCGTTCGAGCTCGCGACCCCGATCACGACCGATCCGATGGTCGCCCAAGTCGGCCTCAACTCGCTCGTGATCGGCTTCGGCGGCGATGTCGCGGAGTCCGGAGTCGAAGCGCTCTACCAGACCGCGACCGGCGCGGGCGTCACGTACACCGGCGGCAGCGTGGCGCCGTTCGAGCTGGGTCTGCGGGATGGCGCGGTGCCGATCGTCATTCAGATCTCGGATGCGCCGAACAACTCTGCAGAGACCTATATGGCCGTCGTGCCGACCGCGGCCAGCCGCCAAGCGGCGCAAGATGCGCTGGCCGCGATCAGCGCGAAAGTGATCGCAGTACGCGTGGGCTTCGATCCGAGCGCGGTCACGGATTACCTCGAGCTCGTCGAAGAGTCCGGCGCGGTGGTTTCGCCGGCAGCGTTCGGCGCCAGCGGTCAGTGCTTGACCGGGATCGCCGGCGCGCCGGTGCCCGCCAACGCCGACGGGCAGTGCCCGCTGCTGTTCGATGTCGACGCGGCTGGCGCGGGGCTCGGCTCGTCGGTCGTCGACGCGGTGCGTGCGCTCGCGGGCTACGCCGGCCTCGACATGGACGGACGACCCAAAAACGAAACCGGCAACGTCGACTCCGAAGGCAACGAGGTCGACGCGATCGACGCCTTCTTGGATCGCGTCGTGCCCAACGCGAATCCCGATCCGGCCTCCGGCTGCGCAAGCGGCCTGACGCTCGCCGATCGCCTCGGCAGCGACGGCGTCGACGACACGTTCGTCGAGGTCAGCGGCAACGTGCGCGTGTGCTTCGACGTGATCCCGAAGCTGAACAACGTCGTGCGACCGAGCCATTCGCCGCAGCTCTTCCGCGCGCGCATCGACGTCTACGGCGATGGCCTGACGGTGCTCGACTCGCGCCAGGTGTGGTTCGTCGTGCCGCCCAAACCACCCGCGCCGGGCGAGGTCTGCAGCGGCCTCGATTCGTGCTGAGCGTTATCCCGCAGTCGGCTTCGCAGCAGTCGGCTTCGCCGGAGTCTGCACGTCGGGCTCGAGCATGTCGGGCCTAAATTCGCGCTCGATGTAGCCGGTGTCGATCTGCACGTTTGCGAACGCTTCGCTCGAGACCAGCCAGCGCAAGAACGACACGTTGTTCTTGATGCCTTCGATCCGGTACTCGTGCAGCGCCCGGCGCAAACGCGCGATCGCGTGCGCGCGCGTCGGACCCCATGCGATCAGCTTGGCCACCATGCCGTCGTAGTACGGGGTAATCTCATCGCCCGATTCGAAGCCGCGGTCATCGCGGATCCACGGGCCCGATGGCAGCTGCGCGAAGGTGATGCGCCCGGGGCACGGCACGAACTTGCGCCGCGGATCCTCGGCGTAGATGCGGGCTTCGATCGCGGCCATCGGGAACGTCACGTCGGCTTGAGCAAAGCTCAGCTTCTCGCCACCAGCGACGCGCAGCTGCTCGGCGACGAGATCGATGCCGCACGCCATCTCGGTGACGCAATGCTCGACTTGGATCCGCGTGTTGACCTCGAGCACGTAGAACTGGTCTTTGCCGTCGAACAAGAACTCGACCGTACCGGCGTTGACGTAGCCCGCAGCTTTCGCCGCGCGCACCGCGAGCTCGCGCACCTTCTGGTGCTGCGCGTCGGAGAGCCCCGGCGCAGGCGCTTCTTCGATCACCTTCTGGTGCCGGCGTTGAAGCGAACAGTCGCGATCGCCGACGTGCACCACGTTGCCGTGCGAGTCCGCCATGATCTGCACTTCGATGTGGCGCGCGGAGGTGATGACCTTCTCGAGGTACACCTCCGAGTCGCCGAACGCTTGGCCGGCTTCGCGCCGCGAGCTCTCGAGCGCCTTCGGCAAATCTTCCGGCTTGTGCACAACGCGCATGCCGCGCCCGCCGCCGCCGCCCGAAGGCTTCACCAAGATCGGATAGCCGATGCGTTTGGCCTCTTGCAGCGCTTGATCGATGTCGATCGCGCTCTTCGTACCGGGCGCGGTCGGCACGCCGGCCTTCGCCATGATCTCGCGCGTTCCGAGCTTGCTGCCGAGCGACTCGATTACGTCGGCCGGCGGACCAATGAAGATCAGCCCTGCCTCCGTGCATGCGCGTGCCAGCGTCGCGTTCTCGGACAAGAAGCCGTAGCCGGGATGAATCGAGTCGGCGCCGGTCTGCTTGGCGGCCGCGATCAGCTTCTCGACGACGAGGTAGCTCTCCTTTGCAGGTGCCGGGCCGATCGACACCGATTCATCGGCGAGCCGAACGAACGGCAGGTTCGCGTCGACCTCGGAGCACACCGCGACCGAAGCGATCCCGAGGTCGCGACACGCGCGCACCACGCGCAATGCGATCTCTCCGCGATTGGCGATCAACACTTTGCGCAGCATCTCGAAGGCTTTCTAGAAGGTCGCGCGCAGCTGCAGCGAAGGACCGCGCAGGCCTGCGCTTGAGCCGCGCTCCAGCGCGCCGTTCAGCTCGATGTACTCGACTTGATTTTGCAGGTGGTAATGACGCGAGCGCAGCTCGGCGAGCTCTTCTTCGGTCAGCTTCAACCACAGCAGCCCGACCGTGCTGACGGTGGCTCCGCCGGTCACGACCCAGCCTGGCCAAAATTCGCTCGTGCACGAGCTGTCGCACGAAACCGCGCTCTCGACGCCGATCGCGACGCCGAGCACCATCGCTGCGATCCCGACGATCAGGGTCGACCACGGCAACACGGTGCTGGTCTCCGCTTGCTCGAGCTCGAGGTCGCGCAAGCGGCGCTTGAGCGTCGTCATTTGCTCGTGCTCGGCGCGCTCGCGCCCGAACGCGA
>JAYUYY010000083.1:0-7641 GCA_043752225.1 Sandaracinaceae bacterium
TTGGGGCAGTACGTGATCGTGGTGCCGAGCAAGAAGCTGGTCGTGTTGCGGATGGGCGTCGCCCACAGTGGCTCGATGCAGCGCGACCCGGCCCGCTCGCAGGTGTTCGATCTGGTCGCGGATCTATTGCAAGCGAGCTGATCGGCTCGCGAAGATCCGCGGATGACGACCGAAGCTCGGCGCTTGCCGATCATCTTGCTCGCGCTGTACGCAGCGCTGTTCATCGCGCTCGGGATCGCGCCGTACGACCGCGCGGTGTGGTGGGCGGAGAACATCCCGATCGTGGCGACGGTCGCCGCGCTGTGCGTGATGTATCGGCGCGGCATTCGCTTCTCGAGCCTCGCGTACGTGCTGATGAGCGTGCTGCCGTACCTGCATACGATCGGCGGTCACTTCACGTTCGAGCGCGTGCCCTTCGATTGGGTGACCGACGCGTTCGGCTTCGAGCGCAATCACTACGATCGCATCGCGCACTTCTCGGTAGGCTTCTACGCGATCGGCTTGGCGGAGTTGCTCACGCTGAAGCGTTGGGTCACGCGGCCGGGGCTCGCAGCGCTCTTCGGCATCTTCGCGATCGGTACGATCGCGGCGGTCTACGAGATCATCGAGTGGATCTACGCGGCAGTGGCAGGCGGCAGCGCGGGCGCAGCGTTTCTAGGCTCGCAAGGCGATCCGTGGGATGCGCAGAAGGACATGCTCGCGGATCTGCTCGGCGCGCTCACCGCGATCGCGATCTTTTATATAGCGCTGTCGCGCCGGAGCTCCCCTCCGGCTCGCCCGCTCGCTTGAGAGCGCGCAGCTCGCGGCTCCTCGAGCGATCGCGGGCCGAAACACGACCGCAATGACGTCGAGCCCCGCGGCGTGATAGCAGCGGCGCATGGCTCTGGCGATCTGGCGATCGAAGCTTCTGACCACGCTGCGGGATGCGCTGCCGATGCAACCCGCGGAGCTGATAGCACGCGCGCGCGCGTTGCCGTGGCCCGCGCCGGTTCAGCGCGTCGCGCAGCGCGGGTTGCGAGCGCTGGCGAAGCGCTCGAAGACGGCAGCTTGGTTGCTCGACCGCGCGCAGGAAGCGCTGGAAGCCGCGACCGCTGCGCCGTTCTCGTCCGCTGCGAGCTCGACTTCGGCGCGCTCCGCGAAAGTGTCGTTCGATGTCGGGCCGGCGTTCAGCACACCGATTGCAGTCGCGCTGGCAGCGGCGCCGGTGTCGGCCGCATTCGAGGTCGAGCCCGAGCCGGCCGCCGCGATTGCAAGCGAGCTCGCGATCGCGACCGCGCCCGCAGCAGAGGTTGCGATCCAGACCGAGCCACTGCCGCTGGTGGTATCAAAAGATCCGCTGCCCGACGCGCTCGACGCGCTCGCCTACGCGATGCGCAGCGTCAGCGCTGAGACGTGCGTTGCGGCGATCGCCGACCTCACCGATCGAGGAGATGCCGCGGCAGGCGCGCTGCTGCTCGACTTGCTCGAGGACTCTTCGGGCTTCTTCATCGACCTCAGTCGGCTCGCCGCTGCGCGCGGCTTGCAGCGCGTGCGCGAGGTCGATGGCGCGCGGGTCGAGCGACTGTTGCGTCGCGAGCAGGACCTTGGGGTCGCACACGCGCTGCACAAGGTCTTGGCTGCGCTCCATCGCTCGTAGCTGCGCCCGTGTCGTGCGAGCGAGGCGCTGCAGATAATGCGATCCGGGGCTGAAACAAAGCTCGGCACCGCGCATTGTGCGTTATTGTGGGGCCGCGAATGACGATCGCTTCGCCAAAGTTGAAGCGCCGCGCCAGCGCGTGGTAGTCGCCGTCGGCCTGTAGCAACGCCGGATCGCATGGTCGAGGCCCGCAACCAAAAGAGCGATCTCGCGCTGCGGCTCGTGACCGCCGGGTTCACGGCGCCGCTGATCTTGTATCTGTTGTTCGCAGGTCCGGCCTGGGGCTTTCCGATGCTGGCCGCGTTCGCGAGCGCGCTCGCGGCGTATGAGCTGTTCGGGATGGTCGCGCCGGCGCATCTGCTGCTGCGCGGCTTCGGCGTGATCAGCACGCTGATCTTGTTCGCGGGCGTCGCGGTTCCATCGCTGACGCCGTACCTCAGCGCGGCGCTGATCGGCTTGGTCGTCATCGGGATGCTGGTCGCACTCGCGCGACCCGAGCCGATCGAGGGCGCCGCGCACCGGATCAGCTGGGTGATCGCGGGGCCGGTCTACGTGGGCTGCACGTTCGGCGCGCTGGCTGCGATCTTCGCGCACAAGAACGGCGGCGCGTGGGTGCTGCTCACGTTGTTCTTCTCGTTCATGAGCGACACCTGGGGTTACTTCGTCGGGCGCGCGTGGGGCAAGCACAAGCTCAGCCCGGTCATCTCGCCGAAGAAGACGGTCGAAGGCTCGCTCGGCGGCCTGGTCGGCGGCTTGGTGTTCGGGCTCGCGACGCGCGCGGTGTTCATCCCGGAGATCCCGCTGCTCGATGTCGTGGTGCTCTCGCTGGTCGCGACCGCTGCAGGTCAGGCCGGCGATCTGTGCGAGTCGCTGATCAAGCGCAGCGTCGGCGCGAAGGACAGCGGGAACATCCTGCCCGGCCACGGCGGCATGCTCGACCGCACCGACGCGATGATGTTCGCGGCCTCCGTGGTCTGGGTCTACGTCACGTTCATCGCTCACCTTCGCTAGGGGATCCGGGCGCTTGGCCGCGTGGTCGCTCCGGCCTCTCGAGTGTCCGCTTACACCACTCCGGGCGTCCTGCAGTGCGCGTGAAGGTCTGCGGAGGCGCGGCATTCGCCGGCTTTTCGCTCAGCCGTTTGCTGGCCTACCCCGTGCAGAGGCACCGGATGTCGCTCGTTCGAATCGAGCGTTGCAAACCCGAGCCGACTCGAGGGATCGACCATGACGATGTACGCCGAAGCAGAGACCAGCGCGCTCGAGTTTTGTGTGTCGCTCGCGCCGCTGCCGACCGCGCCAGCGCCCTACGTGCCCGCCGGCGTCGAGCGCCGCGAGGTGACACGCGTCGACCTTTGCGTGGGCGTCGGCTTTCTGAGCGACACGAATTTCTACACCGGCTTCACCTGCGACATCTCCGAGGGCGGCCTGTTCGTTGCGACGCACATGTTGCAGCCGGTCGGCTCGATCATCACCGTGACCTTCGCGCTGCCGGGCGGCGCCGAGATCACGACGCGCGGCATCGTGCGTTGGGTGCGCGATCCCAGTCGCGAAGACGACGCGGCGACTCCCGGCATGGGCGTGCAGTTTCTCGAGCTTCGCGAGTTCGACCTCGCGCGCATCCGCCGCTTTGTCAGCGTGCGTGAGCCGATGTTTTACGAAGCCTGAAAGGCTTCTCCACAAGAGCTACCGCTGGGCGAGCAGTGCGTGAGCTGGCTCGCCAATGACCCCTCCAGCTCACCGCGTTCTTCTCGGTGAAACGTGCGCGGTTTCCCCGCCCGCTGGGCCAAGCCCATCGGGCCCCACCCCTTCACGAGGTGAGCGAAGCTGACGCGCTTTCATCGTCGGCAATAGCCATGAGCGAGCTTACGGGCTGATGTTCTACAGCGTGCCACCGATTCCGGCGCTGATGCCGCCTCGGATCGGCGTGATGAACGGTGCGATCGTGGCCCGCGCGCTGCTCTCACGAGCCGGCGCGCGCTCGTACGAGAGCAAGCCGATGTCGATCGCAGCGACCAGCAGCGTGCCGAAGAAGATGCCGTAGGTCGCGCCGACGTGGATGCAGCTCGGCTCGCTCCCGCTTGCGGCGCAGTTGCCTGCGATGCCCGCGATCGCGCCGAGCGGCGGAGCGATCGCGCGCAAGCCGAGGCTCGCGAACGCGAGACCGATGCGACCGTGAAATGCGTGAACCCAGGGCGAGATCAAAAAGCCGGCGGTGTACGGAATCACGAACAGCATGGCGCCGGTCTTGCTGCGATTGAGATCGGGTTGCCCCGCCGCGATGCCGATCGAGGTCGCGAGCGCGGCGCCATCGATCAAGAGCGTTTGCCAGCCGTACCAGCGATGCGTGTCTTGCGCTTCATCCACGGGGCGTGCGCGTGCGAACAGCGCCGCATCGAGCAGCGCGGCCGTTGCGACGCCGACGACGAAGCCCCAACGCGCGCCGTCTGCGCTGCACGGCTCATCGGGCTTGCCGAGGCAGTTGCCTGCGACGCCGAACAGCGCGCTGATCGGCGGCAACGCGAGCCGCATGCCGGCACCCGCAAGGCCGAAGCGACCGTTGCGATGCGCGGCATGGACAGCGGCCGCGCCCACCACGCCCGCGCCCCAGGTGATCGCGACTAGATCACCTTGTCGCTCGTAGTCGCTGCCATCGCTCAGCGCGCTCGCGAGCACACCGAGCCCGAGCGCACCGGCATCGCTGAGCACGACTTGATAGCCGTACCAACGCCGCGGTTGGTAGTGGAGTGTCGGATACACGGGCGCGTACCGATTCGCCGCGGGCGCAGTCGACGTGGATGGCGCTGACGAAGGCTCGGGCGTGGTCGCAGGCTCCTGTGTTGTTTGTGCGAACGCATGAGTCGAGCTCAACGACAAGGCCAAGGCCAACGACAAGGCCAACGCGAGCGACAGAACGAGTGAGCGCATCGCGCGATCGTGCAGGCCGCTGTGCGTGAGCTCAACAACCAGTCGCTGCTCGCGCGTCGCGCGGCTAACTCTTGGGCGCAGCTGCACGCAGCTCGGCGTAGCTGTGACCAGGCTCGAGCGTGGCCGACACCGGCAGGCCCGCGGCTTGCCAGCCCTGCTCAGCCATCCCGCCGAACGCGTCGCGGATCCCACCGAAGCCTGCGCGCTGCTCGATCAGCTGCGTGAAGCCAGCGGCGCTGAGCAGCTGAGCCGCAGCGAGCGAGCGCTGCCCTGCTTGGCAACCGATCACGAGCTTGCTTTCTTTGGGGAACTGCGCGCTCACGACCTGCACGAACTCGGAGTTAGGAGTCATGCCGGCTGCACCTCGCACACGCACCGGCACGTTGAACGCGCCTTGCGGATGTCCGGCCGACACTTCTTCGGGCGTGCGCACGTCGAGGTAGACGTAGCCTTCGCCGGTGATCTTGGCGTGAGCTTCGTGCGGGCTGATTCGCGGATGCGTCATGCCGCCAACGCTACCGCTACGCGTGATCTTCGCCCACCGGTTTCGTTCTCACGCGTGCACGCCCCGTTTCCGAGTTTCCGAGAACCGTCCCCTATCCCGCTTTGCTACTGCGCGTGGGCTTCGCCTACTGCTTTGCGCACGAATAGATCTTCCAGCGTTTCGCGGTGCGGGATGACTGCGTGGACTTGGGCGCCTTGGTCGATCGCGAGCTTGAGGATGCTCGGCACGTTGGCGTCGCCTTCGACGATCACGATCGTACGCGTCGGCAGGTCGCGCATCGAGGTCGCTTGCGCGCTCAAGACCGCGTGCAAGCTCGGCGAGACGCCTTCGAGCTCGATCTCCACGCGGCGTACCTCGGGCCGAAGCAGATCGTGGAGCTTGCCGGATGCGACGAGCTGGCCGCGCTGCACGATCGCGATTTGATCGCACAGCATCTCGACATCGCTCAGCACGTGGCTGGTCATGAGCAAGGTCTTGCCCGCGCCGCGCTGCTCGAGCAACGCATCGCGGATGTCTTTGCGGCCGATCGGATCGAGGCCGCTGAAAGGCTCGTCGAGGATCAGCAGCTCGGGGTCGTGCAAGAGCGCTTGGCAAAACCCGAGGCGCTGCATCATGCCCTTCGAGAACTTGCCGACCGGCCGATCGAGCGCGTGGCTCAAGCCGAGCCTGCCCGTGAGCTCGATCGATCGCTTGTGCCGCTCGCGCGAATCGAGCCCGACCAAGCGCCCGCACAGATCCAAGAACTCGAGCGGCTTGAGGTACGTGTAGATGTACGGGTTCTCCGGCAAGTAGCCCAAACGCATGCGCGCTTTGGGATCGCCGGTCGGCGCGCCGAACAGCTTGATCTCACCGCTCGACGGGAAGATCAGCTGCAGGATCATCTTCATCGTGGTGGTCTTGCCGGCGCCGTTGGGCCCGACGAAGCCGAGCATCTCGCCGCGCTCCAGCTTGAAGCTGATCCCGCGCACGGCTTCGATCCGCTTGCGGAAGAAGCCGATCTTGAAGGTCTTATGGACGTCGCGAATTTCGAGAACGGTCTCGGCAGCCACGATGCGCGTTACCCTAACACGGCCTGCACGGCCGCAATCACTTCGTCCTGCTCGCTCACGGTCATCTGCGGGTAGAGCGGCAACGCAACGCCGCGCGCAACGATCGCGAGCGAGCTCGCAAAGCCCTCGAGCGCGTCCGCGTTCGCGAGCTGCGGCAAGCTGCGCAGCTGCGGCAAGGTATGGAGCGCGTAGCTGAGCGCGCCGGCCTGCACACCTTTTTGCTCGAGCGCGGCGATCACGCGGTCGCGATCGTTCGCCGACGACAAGCGCGCGCGTGTGGATGCGTGCACGTCATCGGGCAAGAGCACGCCGAGGGTTTGCACGTTCGCGCTCGCGTGCTCGGGCGGCTCTTGCAACAAAAGGCCGAGCGGCTCGAACGCTTTGCGGTAGCGGGCAGCCAGTGCTTGCCGCGCGTGCACGATCGCGTCGAGCCGCTTCATCTGCTCGATGCCGATGGCGGCTGCGATCTCCGACAAGCGGTGATTGCCCGACGCACGCGCGAATGTTCCCGGCGCGGCTTGCCCGTGGTTGCGCAGCTCGCGCAGCCGCCCAGCGAGCACGTCGTCGTCGGTGAGGCACATGCCGCCTTCGCCAGTCGTGATCACTTTGCGCGGGTGAAAGCTGGTGCACGCGATCACGCCGAAGCTGCCGCAGGGTTTGCCGTGCAGCGTGCTGCCGAGGCTGCACGCTGCATCTGCGATTACCGGCACAGGCTTGCCCGCGACGCGCTCGAGCGCTTGCGCGATCTCATCCACGCGCGCGGGGTTGCCGAACTGATCGATCGCGATCGCCGCAGCGATCGGGCCATTCGCTTCGCACGCGGCGGCCATCGCCTCGGTTCCCGCGTTCCACTCGCGCAGATCGACCTCGACCAGTATCGGCTCGGCGCCGACGTCGAGGATCGCGTGCGCGGGGCTCGGCCACGTGAGGTTCGGGCACAGCACCCGATCGCCCTTTCCGATGCCGAGCGCCTGCAGCGCGAGCATCAGCGCGCTCGTGCCGTTGCTCACCGCGATCGCGTGACGCCTTCCGGTGCGCCCTGCGATCGCGGCCTCGAGCTCGGCGACGCGTGCGCCTTGCACCAACATTCCGCTCGCGAGCACGCTCGCTACCGCGGCTTCTTCTTCATGCCCGAGCCAAGGACGAGTGAGCCTAATCATCTGTGTTAGCCTACCGCCCATTCGCGCTCAGGTTGGCGTGAGAGCGGCTTACGTCCTCGGAAAAATCCTCGCAATACAGGAAGTATTGCTCCGGTTTTTCCTCCGGGCGCGCTCGCTCTCGCACCAACCTGAGCGCGAATGGCGATGCGGAGCACCATGCGCGCGCGACGGAAGCTGATGAGGCGAACTGAGTGACGGGTCTTGCGATTGTGCTTTCGGGCGGTGGTGCTCGCGGTGCGTATGAGGTCGGCGTCCTAAGCTACCTGTACCGCGAGTTTCCGCAGAAGTTTGGGCGAGCTCCGAAGTTCGACTTCGTCAGCGGCACGAGCGTGGGCGCGGTGAACAGCACGGCGCTTGCGGCGACCG
>JAYUYY010000084.1:0-7633 GCA_043752225.1 Sandaracinaceae bacterium
GAGCTGTACGCGTCGAAGCTGATGGTGTTGCACGCGGCGTACAAGATCGAAAACAAGCTCGATTTCAAGACCGAGGTCAGCTACGCGAAGCACTATGTCGCGAACACGCTGTGGCGCGTGCTGGACCGCGCGGTGCAAGTGCACGGAGCGCTCGGCTACTCGAAGGACTCGCCCCTGTCCGGAATGCTCGCGCAGGCACGCTGGGCGCGCTTCGCGGACGGCGCGGATGAAGTGCACATGATGCGGATCGCACAGATGATCCTGCGCGCGTACTCGGAGCGCGGCAGCGTCGGGCCAGCCGTCGGCGATCTGCCGATTTGAGCGCGTGCACTGGGGCGCGCGCTGGTGCACGCGACGGTCCGCGGGAAGAGACCCGCTGCGCGCGGTGCAGTTGCTCCGTGCTCGGAGTCTCTCCCCGCGACCTATGTGCGGCGTGCACCGCTTGTTGGCAGTAGCGAGACTCAAACGCAGGTGAGTTCGCGTGCCGACAACGCAGCCCGATCACCTTGCGTTGGCTCGTGCGTGACAGCGACGGAGACAGTCGCCGCGGACGCCACCCGACGCTACGTCGAGTGGGCACCGACATCTCCGCCGTGTAGGCCGAGACAGCGCCTCTCAGTGAGAATTCGAACGCGCTGAATTTAGTGTGCAGGTGCTCAGGCAGGTCATCCCCGCGATGCGGCAAGAGTCGAAGACATCAGCCAGACATTTGCGAATCGCAACGCACGCAACATTCGCGAGTCGCAACGCACGCAACATTCGCGAGCTCCAATGCATGCAACGCCTGTTCTGGAATCGGCGTTTGGATGAGCTCGCTGAGCACTTCCACACTAAATTCAACGCGTTCGAATTCTCACTGAGAAGCGTTGTCTTGGCTTCACGGGGAAGATGTCCGTACCCACTCGACGTAGCGTCGGGTGGCGTCCGCGGCGATTGCTTCGTCGCTGTTGCACGAGCAAAAACAAAGTGATCGAGCGGCGTTTTCGGCACGCGACGTCACCTGCGTTTGAGTCTCGCTACTGCCAACAAGCTGTGCACGCCGCACATAGGTCGCGGAGGGAGACTCCGAGCACGGAGCAACTGCACCGCGCGCAGCGGGTCTCTCTCCGCGGACCGGCGCGTGCACCGCACCGTCCCCTACAACATCGCCACAAGAATGCGGGGCAGCAGCAGTTCGCTTCAACCACACGCCGTACCCAAACAACCGTATCGAAACGAACGCGCTGCAGCGATCGGTGTGCGTGATTTCGTACCGTCGCGATGCATGGATACCCAGAGATCCAGAGCATAGAGTTGCGGCGTCATTCTTCTTGCGACGCGCCTGTCGCGTGCCTAGGGGGTTAGCTCAATGAAGCCTGCTTGCTTGGTCAAGACTTCGCGTTCGTTCGCGCGCACTGCCGCCATCGCAGCGACCAGCCTCCTGATGCTTGCAGCCATGGGCTGCAGCCAGAAGCTCGAGGGAGCCAAGCCCACGCTCGAGCCACCCTCCGCCGATGCCGCGCCGCCGCCGATCGATCCTGAGATCGTATGCCGCGATCAACTGCGCACCGAGGTCGCGGTGCATGGCTCGCGCTTTTCGCCGATCCCGATCGATCTACCCGGAGCTCCGAAGACCGCGCTGCCGACGCTCACGCTTTCGCGCGCGCACGAGCTCGACGGAGCTGATGCCAGCACGACCGACCTGGTCGTCTACAGCGGCGACCCGGACGCCGACACGACCAACGCGTTCGATGATGACGGCGCGCCGCTCTTGTCGTGGAAGAGCCAGACCGAGATGAGCTTCATCGTGACGCAAGCGCTCACGCTCGGCGAAGGGCCCGCGACCAATCCCGAGACGCGCGACACCGGAATGCTCGCAGTTGGCGTATGGGACGTGAAGGTACAGAACGCGACCGGCGCCTTCGCCGAGTCACTTGGTAGCTTCGCGGTCGTCGACAAGCCAGAGCTCGCGCAGCCGACTCCGGGTATCGCGTGCCTCTCGCAAGGCGCGCGGACGATCGAGCTGAGCGGCCAAACTTTTTTACGCAATGAGGACGACAAGGCCGTGCTGAGCGTCGAAGGCGTGAGCGAGCCGTTCGCGCTCGAGCTCAGCGATTGCACCGCGATCGCGCACGAGGGTCTCGACGCCGAGGTCTGCACGTCGGCAAGCGCCGAGCTCGCGCAGGGCTCGATCGACAGCGGCTTCGCTGCTCTCACGATTGAGAACCCGGAGACGGCCGCATGTGCGAGCACCGAGGACCGCAAGCTGCGCGTCGTGCCGCCGCCGCAGGTCGACCGCGTCGCGCCGCCGATGGCGTGTCTCGCGCAAGACGCGCGCGAAGTGGTGATCGAAGGCGCGGACTTCCTGCGCATCGACGGCTCCGCTCCGAGCGTCACGATCGCCGATGCTGCGCAAACGGTCGACAGCATGGGCGGCTGCGAGCCGCTCGAGACGCAGGGTCACGAGGTCGAGGTCTGTACCTCGATCACGCTCACGCTCGCGATGGCGGCGATCGAGCCCGGCCTCTACGACGTGACGGTGCAGAACCCGCAGCCCGCCGGCTGTGACTCAGTCGGCACGGGCGTCTTGCGTATCGTGCCGCCGCCTTCGCTCGATGACGTGCAGCCCGCGCTCGTTTGCCTGGACGATGGCGCGCGCGCGGTGACGCTGAGCGGCGGCGACTTCCTGGTCGTCGATGGCGAGAAGCCGCTGGTCGAGGTCGATTCAGAGGTGCTCGATCCGATGGCGATCGAAGCCGAGGATTGCAGCGATCTCGAGGTCGACGGCCTCTCGGTGCAGACCTGCGACACGCTCGTGCTCACGCTCGCCGCAAACAGCGTGGGGCTCGGTATGCCCGAGGTGCGCGTCGAGAACCCGCAGCCCGCGGGCTGCTCGGATACGCGCTCTGACTTGCTGACGGTCGTCGCCGGCCCGGTGATTACGAGCGCCGCGCCGGCGCTCTTGTGCACCGAGGATGGCTCAAAGGCGATCACGCTCACCGGCACCGGCTTCTTGTCGATCGACGACGCGCTGCCGGCCGTGCAGATCGACGGCGACGCGGTCACGAGCGTCGATTCGATCGATGACTGCACGACGGTCGTCGCGAACGGCCTCACCGTCGAGCAATGCACGAGCTTGGTCGTGACGGTCGCGCAGGACTTCCTCGAGGAAGGTCAGCACGAGGTCCAGGTGGAAAACCCGGGGCCCGCAGGCTGCACGGCGACGCGCGCGGACGCGCTGACGGTTCCGCCGCTGCTCGCGATCACCATGCCGGTGCCCATGAACGTGTGTAAGGGCACGGTCGACGCCGCATTCGAGCTCGCACTAACCGGCACAGGGTTCGTCACGATCGACGGCGAGCTGCCGACCGTGATGTTCGAAGGCACCGCCGTAACGTCGACCGCGAGCGATTGCACCGAGCTCGACGTCGATGACGGCGCCGACGTCTCGAGCTGCGCTCGCCTCGATCTCTCGGTCGATCTGACCGCAACCTCGACGATGAACGCGGGGATGATCCCGATCAGCGTCGAGAACGCACATCTCGCCGCGTGCGATCTCACCGCAGTCAGCGCGCTCAACGTGGTCGAGCCGCCCTCGGTGACGAGCATCGACATCGTCGGCGCCGTCTCGGACAGCGAGGTCTGCAGCGACCTCGCGCTCACGATCACAATCGCCGGGGCAGGCTTCGTCGACGGCGCCACGGTGACGCTCGTCAACGAGGACCCCGGCTTCACCGTCGCGCCGACCAGCGTCACGGTCGATAGCGCGACGCAGATCACAGCAGTGTTCGAGTCGGGCCTGCCCTACAACCGCGACGACAGCGACTTCGATCTCGTCGTCGCGAACGCGGGCAACTGCGAGAGTGATCCGATCGTAGACATCATCGACGTCAATCCCACGCCGCTCGTGTTCTTCGTCGATCCGCCGGTCGTCTACAACGACATCTCGGTCGACATCACGGTCTTCGCGTCCGGGCTGTCGAACGACTCGACGCTCGACAGCATCGAGCTGATCGACGGCAGCGGCGCGGCGACCGAGCTCACGGTCGTCGACAACACGACGCCGACGCGAATCGTCGCGACCGTGCCTGACGAGAACCCCGCGACCACAATGCCGTTCGTTCCGGGTGACTACGCGATCCGCGTGACCAGCGTGCTCGGCTGCTCCGGTCAGCTCGACGGTGGGCTCGCGATCACGGACACGCTCGCAGACAGCTTGCTCGCTTCGATCGCGCCGAGCTTCGCGTCGCCGACGCAATCCACGGCGGTCACGATCACCGGCAGCGGCTTCACGGCCATTCCGCGCGTGTACATCTCGTCGGGCACCGGCTCGGCGACCCCGCTCGGCGCCGTCGACCTCCGCAGCGCAACGGAGATGACCGCGATCGTCCCTGCGGGTCTGACGCCGGGTGCGTACGATTTGATCGTGGTCAATCCGAACGGTGATGTGGATGTGCTCGTCGGCGGGCTCACCGTCACCGCGGCTGAGCCGCCGATCGTGACGAGCGTCGTGCCGGCATCGTTGCCCGCAAACACCAGCGGCACGATCACGTTGACGGGCTCTGGCTTCGATAGCGCTGGCGCCGAGATCAGCCTCGACTGTCTCCTAGGTGCAACCCGCGTGACGGTCGCGGCCACGGGCGTGAGCGTCGCAGGCGATGGCCTGAGCGCGACCGCGACGATCGATTTGGCGCAAGGCCTCCCGACCGATCCGGCCTCGGGCAGCGTGTGCGTCGTACGCATCACCAACGCTGACGGAGCGTTCTTCGACTACTCGGCGTTCTCGGTCACGAACTCCTCGCTGAACCTCTCGGCCTGGAACAACTATCCGACCACGAGCCTAAACACGGCGCGCCGCGGCTTGGCGCTCGCCGCGGGGCGTCCGACCGAGACGAGCCGCTTCCTGTATGCGATCGGCGGCGACACGGGTGTGACCGACGATCCGTTCGCACGCGGAACGCTGCTCACCAGCGTCGAGCTGGCGAGCGTGGATGTGTTCGGAACGATGGGTAGCTGGTCGCTCCAGCGTAACGATCTATCAGGCGCAGTGATCGGCGGCAGCGTCGTCAGCTCACCGCGTACTCAAGCCGGCGTCGCGCGCATCGGACGCTTCGTGTATCTCGCAGGCGGCCACAACGGCACGAGCGCGACCACGACTTTGCTGCGCGCGCAGGTGCTGGATCCAACCGCAACACCTGAGATGACAAACCTCGACGCGGAGCTCGGTGATATCGAAAGCAATACCGGCCTTCCCGGCGGGCTCTACTATTACCGAGTCGCCGCGATATTCGCGAGCGACGATGCCAGCAATCCCGGCGGCGAGTCACTACCTGGCGAGCTATTGCCAGTGCAGCTACCTGATCGCGATGAGAATATCGTGCTCAGCCTCAGCTGGAATGAGATCGACGGCGCGCATGGCTATCGCGTGTATCGCACGCCGATCGCCGACTCGGCAGCGGATCAGCTCGAGCTACTCGGCGAGATCACCTGCGGCACCTTGCCAACCGACCTCTGCGACTGCGGCACGGACGCCGACCAATGCAAGCTGACTGATGACGGCACTGTCGCGACCACGAGCGCCACGACGCCTTTGCCCACGGGCTCGCTCGGCGTGTGGCACGCGGTCGATGGCGCAGACCGTTGTGAGGACGCGAGCTGCGAGCTTGGCACTGCGCGCGAAGGCCTCGTTACGGTAGCGGTGCGCGATCGCACTGAAGTCGATGCGCTAACCGACACCTATTACCTCTATGCGATCGGCGGGCGCGACGCGGCCGGCACTTATCTCAGCACCATCGAGCTCGCCACCGTGACCGTGACGCTGGCGACGAACACAGAGCCCGAGATGCAGACCGTAACGGACTGGATCTCAGGCGGCGACACGCTGTCTTCGCCACGCGCGGATCTCGGGGCGTGGGTGATGAACGCGGAATCGGCCTCCGTGATCCGCAGCTCCGGTTCACCCAATGACGTCTGGGTGTACATCGGCGGCGGACGGACCACTGGCGGTGTGTTCGATCGCGACGTCGAGGCAAGCCTCGTCGGCGCGTCCGGTACGCTCGCAACGCTTGTCGCTACGGACGGGCTCAATGGCGACCTCGCAGGTCTGGGCACCGGCGCGTCCAACGGCCAGCTCTATACGTTCGGCGGACAGACCTCCGCCAACGGCAGCTCGGCTTCGCTGTGCGCAGGCGGTGGAGGATGCGGCGCCTTGCCGGACTTGCGGCCCGGCGCTTTCAACTCGCTCGCTCAGGCGGCAACGCAACGCATGTTCATGGGGTTCACCCAAGAGAGCGCGTTCTTCTTCCTAGTCGGCGGTTACAGCGGAACAACCGCTGTAGCCACCACCCAACGCACGGTGCAGTGAGGAGATGACCATGAGCTTTTCATCCACATCTCTCACGGTATTCGCGCGCAGCGTGCTGCTGGCGGCTTCGCTGCTGGCGCTACAAACGAGCGTAGAGAGCTCGCTCGCCTCGGCCCAAGAGGGCGAGGCCGAAAACGAAAGTGCGTTCGAAGAACGCGTCGACCTAGGCCTTACCCTCGGCGCCAAAGTCGGCGCAGGCCTGGGCGCGCCGCTGAGCGACTTCGGCGCAACCCCTGCGCTCGAGTTGGAGCTTGGCTACCTCTTGCCGATCGCAGCACCGAGCGAACATGTCCTCGGGATCTTTTTCAGCGCGCTCTACGTACAGCCGGGCGTCGAGGGAAAAGCTTCTGAAACGGACGCGCGCCTGCCGGGTGACGGCATCGTCCACTATGAGGTCACCCAACAAGAGCTCGTGTTCTCGCTCGGCGGCATCTACCGCATTGACGTCGGCAGTGACTTGCTGCTGCCGTACGGCGGCATCGGCGGGCGCATGTACTTGCTCAACACCAACGTGTCGGGCGAGGTCGACAGCTCGCCCTATGGCGACAGCGATGAGACCAAGACCAGCTTCGGGCTGCTCTTGCTCGGCGGCTTGGAGCTGATGCTGGGCCCTGGTGCATTGCTCGCGGAGCTGCAGCTGGGCTGGGGACCGCTCGATGCATACGTGATGCGCGATACCAACCTCGGCGCGCTCAGCCTCTCGGTAGGCTATCGCTTGTTCTTATAAGGAGCTCGTGATGCGCGCGCGACAGGCACTGCGGGTCTTAACCGCCTTCGTGAGCGCACTCATATTGCTCGCATGTGGCTCGTCGGATCCGGCGACAGGCGCGTCCGACGGACCAGATGCTGCGCTCGACAGTGAAGGCGGCGTGACCGAGCTGCCGGAAGGCTGCGAGCCGATCGATCCCAGCTATGAGGGCTTCGCCAAGCCGTTCTTCGCCGCGCGCTGCAACACATGCCATGCCTCGACGTTGACCGGCGCGAGCCGCGGCGGCGCGCCCGTAGGAGTCGACTTCGACGATGAGGCGGGCATCGCCTATCGCCAAACCCGGATCAAAGTCCGCGCGGTCGATGAGCGCACGATGCCGCTCAGTGCGCCGCTCTCGGACTGCGATGCCGCACGCCTTGCGAGCTACCTCGCGACGCTCGCCGGCCAAGGCGCGTGCACGCCCGCGTGTGCCGACAAGCAATGCGGCGACGACGCGTGCGGCGGCAGCTGCGGAAGCTGTGCCGACGGCCAGGCCTGCGCCGCGTCGGGGGCGTGCGTCGACGCGAGCTGCGTGCCGCTCT
>JAYUYY010000085.1:0-7627 GCA_043752225.1 Sandaracinaceae bacterium
AAAAGCAAAAGCTGCCCAGCGATTGGTCCTCATCGCCTTGAAGAAAATGCTCCACGCACGCGAGGCGGCTGGCGCACTCGCTGTCCGCTTGGCATGCGCTGCACGCTAGCAGAGACCCCTGCTCGACGGTCGAGCACACGTGTTGGGTGCGGTCGCATGAAAATTCGCCGCAGTGCTCGTCTTCCGTGTCCGCCGTGCACGCCACGCATGCGCCCGAGATCTCGTCGCACTCGGGCGTCTCCTCGAAGCGCTCGCACACCGCATCCGCCAGGCACGGCTCGCACGTGTGACTGGAGAGATCGCAATACGGCGCATCGAAGTCCGTGCAGTGCGCGTGCTGCTCGCACTCCACGCACTCGCGCTCGGGGCTGCAGCGCCCGTCATTCGCGCAATCGCTGTGCTCGAGGCACTGCACACATAAGTCCGTCACCGGATCGCAGTACGACGTGTTGCCCGTGCATCCCGCAGCGCATGCCGACGCATCCACCTCGCTCGCATCACCGCTGTCGCTCGCGTCGTCGGCATCGCCGCTATCGACGCTCGCGTCGCCGCCTGTCCCACCGCTACCGCTATCCAAGCTCGCATCGCGCGCGCCACTGCCACCCATCCCACCGCTACCACCCACCCCGCCGCTCGTACCGCTGGCCTCCGCTTCGGCGCTGCACGCCGCATCGCGCGCGCAAGTTTCGGGACCGCACGCGGGACAAGTGAGCGCGCTGACCAACGCTAGCAGTAAGAAGAACGATCGCGCATGCGCGACACTGCAACCATGCGGTCGATGCGGAGGTCGGATGGGCATGACGGGAATCGCGCTCAGGGCATGGATACGCAAACGCCGGCGAGGGGAGCGCCCATGCAGACTGTAAACCCAATTTGTGGACATTGCTGGTCCGCCGTACACGCGTACGAGCAACGTTTGTCGCCACCGCCGATGTCGAGACAGACTCCATCGTTGACGTTCGCGCCGCCGCAGTCCTCCGCGAGGACGCACGCAGTGTTCCGAATCGCGTCGGCGATCGCCGCGCAGGAAGTAGTGGGTAGGCAGTACGTGGATTCGACGCGGTCGATGCTGCGCGTCTCGATCTCCTGACTATAAGGGCGTCGGACCGCCTCAACATCGGCGCAGCCGACTGTGCCTTTGCGAGGAAAGCAAAAGCTCCCCAGCGATTGGTCCTCGTCGCCTTGGAAGAAATGCTCCACGCATCCAAGCCCGCTGGCACACTCGCTGTCCGCTTGGCACGCGCTGCACGCTTGCAGCGACCCCTGCTCCACGCTCGAGCAAGTGCCTTGCTCGCGGTCGCACGAAAAGCTCCCGCAGTGCTGGTCCTCCGTGTCCGCCGTGCACGCCACGCATGCGCCCGAGATCTCATCGCACTCCCGCGTCTCCTCGAAGCGCTCGCACACCGCATCGGCGAGGCACGGCTCGCACGTGTGACTGGAGAGATCGCAATACGGCGCATCGAGCTCCGTGCAGTGCGCTTCCTGCTCGCACTCCACGCACTCGCGCTCCGTGCAGTGCGCTTCCTGCTCGCACTCCACGCACTCGCGCTCGGCGCTGCAACGCTCCCCATCCCCGCAATCGCTGTGCTCCAGGCACTGCACACATAAGTCCGTCCCCGGATCGCAGTACGACGTGTTGCCCGTGCATCCCGCAGCGCACGCCGACGCATCTACCTCACTCGCATCGCCGCTGTCGCTCGCGTCAGCGGCATCGCCGCTATCGACGCTCGCGTCGCCGCTCATCCCACCGCTGCCGCCGTCCAAGCTCGCATCCCGCGCGCCACTGCCTCCCATCCCACCGCTACCACCCACCCCACCGTTCGGACGGCCGGCCTCCGCTTCGGCGCTGCACGCCGCATCGCGCGCGCAAGTTCCGGGACCGCACGCGGGACAAGTGAACGCGCCGAGCAGGGCCAGCAAGAAGCGGGCGCGCGCATACGCGAAACGCGAAACGCGCGGTGAGTGCCGGGTTCGATGGTTGGCCATAACTGCAATCGCGCTAGGGCATCGGCACACAGGTGCCGGCGAGCGGCGCGCCCATACAAATCGTGAAGCCGGTTGCAGGACACTGCGCGTCCGCGGTGCACCCGTACGAGCACTTGCCGGCCGCCACACCTGAGGGAATGCACGTTCCGTCATCGATATCAGGGACGCCGCATTCGGTGCTGTCGGTACCGCAAGACTTTGCTCCTGGACCAGTGCCATCCCAATTCGTCGCGTCCACGACCGCAGCGCACGAGGTAACCGGCAGGCAGTACGTGGACTCGACGCGGTCGATGCTGCGCGTCTCGATCTCCTGGCTGTAGGGCCGGCGACTCGCCTCGACATCCGCGCAGCCGACCGTGCCCTTGCGATAGAAGCACAAGCTCCCCAGCGATTGGTCCTCGTCGCCCTGAAAGAAATGCTCCACGCACCCAAGCCCGCTCGCGCACTCGCTGTCCGCTTGGCACGCGCCACATGCTTGCAGCGACCCCTGCTCCACGCTCGAGCAAATGCCTTGCTCGCGGTCGCACGAAAAGCTTCCGCAGTGCTCGTCTTCCGTGTCCGCCGTGCATGCCACGCACGCGCCCGAGATCTCATCGCACTCCGGCGTGTCCTCGAATCGCTCGCACGCCGCATCCGCAAAGCACGGCTGGCACGTATGACTGGAGAGATCGCAGTACGCCGCATCGAGCTCCGTGCAGTGCGCGTCCTGCTCGCACTCCACGCACTCGCGCTCGCTGCCGCAACGCTTCCCATCCCCGCAATCGCTGTGCTCCAGGCACTGCACACATAAGTCCGTCAGCGGGTCGCACTGCGACGTGTTGCCCGTGCACCCCGCGGCGCATGCCGATGCGTCCGGAAGGTTTGCATCACCGCTGTCGCTCGCGTCACCGCCATCACCACTATCGGTGCTCGCGTCGACGTTCATCCCACCGCTACTACTGTCCCCACTCGCATCGCGCGCTCCACTGCCACCCATCGCTCCGCTACCAGTGCCGCCGCTTGTGCTTGCGTCCGACGCGGACACGCATGCACCCCCGCGGGCGCAGGTCTCCGGACCGCACGCAGCAGAAGTCAGCGCTGTGAGCAGCAAGAGGACGAGAGCGTGCGCGCGCACGGCAACGCCATTCGTTGTGCGCGTTAGTGTTCGGCGGATGGACATCGCGGACTGCATGCTTATGGCTGACAGGTCTTCATACCCACGGAGCCGCTACAGGTGGGAAAGCCGAGGGAAGGACAATCGTGGTTCTCGAGGCATCCGTACGAGCACTTGCCCATTGCACTACCGGAGGGGATGCAAACACCGTCATCGACATCATCGACACCGCACGCGGTGCTGTCTGTGCCGCACGACTTGGCGCCGCCACCGACGCCATCCCAGTTCGTCGCATCCGCGATCGCCTCGCACGAGGTGATGGGGAGGCAGTAGGTCGATTCGACGCGATCGACGCTCCGCGTGTCGAGCTCTTGGCTGTAGGGACGCGCCTGCGGATTGGTATCGGCGCAGCCGACTGAGCCCTTGCGATAAAAGCAAAAGCTGCCCAGCGATTGGTCCTGTTCGTCCTGGAACAAATGCTCGACGCACGAAAGGCCGCTGGCACACTCGCTGTCCGCCTGACACGCGCTGCACGCTTGCAGTGACCCCTGCTCCACGCTCGAGCAAATGCCCTGCTCGCGGTCGCACGAAACGCTTCCGCAGTGCTCGTCTTCCGTGTCCGCCGTGCATGCCACGCACGCGCCCGAGATCTCGTCGCACTCGGGCGTGTCCTCGAATCGCTCGCATGCCGCATCCGCAAAGCACGGCTCGCACGTGTGACTGGAGAGATCGCAGTACGCCGCATCGAGCTCCGTGCAGTGCGCGTCCTGCTCGCACTCCACGCACTCGCGTGCACCGCTGCACCGCTCGTCATCCCCGCAATCGCTGGACTCGAGGCATTGCACACATAGGTCCGTCGCCGGGTCGCACTGCGACGTGTTGCCCGTGCACCCGGCAGCGCACCGCGAAGCATCCACCTCGCTCGCATCACCGCTGTCGCTCGCATCCCCGCCGTTGCCGCTATCGGTGCTCGCGTCGACGTTCATCCCACCGCTGCCGCCGTCCAAGCTCGCATCCCGCGCGCCACTGCCGCCTACCCCGCCGCTTCCACCCATCCCGCCGCTACCGCCGCTCATCGGAACGGGCTCACCGTAGCCGGGAACGGGCCGCGTCTCTCGCTCGCACGCGCCGAGCGACGACGTTGCGACGAACGCCAGCGCGACGGATCTCAACCATGCTGAGGTCCAAGCATGCTGCAACCAGTGGGATCTTTGTTGGGTATGCATGTCAGGGCTCCCTGTGATCTAGAAGGTTAGGTAAAGCTGCGCACGCGCAGAATCAGGGCCTGCGGCGACGGCGACTCGAAAAGGTCGGGCGAGAAGCGTGGTCACACCCCCGGCGATCAGCGCGCCGCCGACCGCGAGCAGCGCGATCGTGCTCGCACCGGCGTGGATGCGTTCGGCACAACGTCCCCCCAAATCGCGCGCACCGACGCAATCGCCCTCGGTCGCGAGCGTACGGATCGGAGCAATCAACACCGCAGCGCCAGCGATCACGAGCGCCGAGCCGAGCACGTAGCTAAACGCCGCGCTCTCAACCTGCGGCGTCCCGGTGTGCAGCGCAAATGCATGGCTCGGCGTGGCCGGCTGTGGCTCGGCCTGCACCGTAGAAACATCCGCACGACCATCCCGCAACACGGCTCCGTCTACGTCGGCGCGACTCGTCACGAGGTCTACGCGTAGCGCAACCACGCTGCGCGTGCGCAACGGGATGTCGACGACGCTGGCCCAAGCGAGCTGCCCCGGGGCTTCGACGCGCAGCTCGTGGGCACCCGCCGCGATCGCTGTGCGGTAGGGCGCAAGCTGCGGTGCGTGGCCGACGCGTACGCCATCCACGAACAGCACGCCATGCTCGGGCGCGACGCGCACCTCGATCCAAGGTCCCCTTCCGAGCAGGCGCAGGCTCTGCGCCGCGAGCAACGCCGCGTCTGCTGCCTGCGCGGCGCTCTCGATGCCTTGCGTCTCCGGCGCCGAGTCGAGATCGGCATCGATCACCGCATCGCCCGGATAGCGCTCGCCCGCGCGATCCACGAGCATCACCGTCACGCTCGCGCGCCCGCTCGCGGTTTGCTCTTTGTTCCACAGCGCCGAGGAAACTGCGAGCTCGGCGCGCAACGTCGGCAAGAGCGCGAGCGCGCAGTCTGCAGTGCCGCATGCTTGCGCATCGAGCGTCGCGAGCTCCGCGGCGCTGGGCTTAAGCACGGTGACGAGCTGCTTGCTCAGCGCGGCCGCTAGCGCTTGCTCGATTGCCTGTCGCTCGCTGCGTAGTGACTCTTCGCCAGCCGTCGGCAACAAGAGCACGCGAGTCGCCTGCGCGTCGGCGCTGCTGTTTGCAAGCCACGAAAGCAACACGAGCGGCATCACCAATCCCGCACCTCTCATAGCCTTCCCTCGAACGTTAGCTGTGCACCGCCTTGACCGATCGCGACCTTGGCTTCGACCTCGCCGCCGGTGAGCGCGCGCACGCCGTAGGTCACGGGCAGCGCCAAAAAGGGCACCGCCTGCAAGAGCAAGAGCGTTCCGACTCGCGTCGCGAGCACCGGCGATGTGCAGCGCCCGAATTCATCGACCGTGCATTCGCCTGCATCGATCGCGAGCTTGAGCCCCACGGCTGCGCCGAGCGTGCCGACGGCGCCGCTCCCCCAAGCCCACCAGGGAACGCCTGCGTGCTCCGGTAACCAAAGCGGCAAGCTGGCGGAAAGGAGCACCGAGCCGGCGCCGAGCGCGATTGAAGGGACCGCGTCGAAATCACTGACCTGTCGATACGCTTCGAAGCGGTCCGGGCTGCGCACGTCGTGCGCGACGGTGTAGTCGGTCTGAAGCGCTGAATGGCGGGCGAGCAAGCCCCAAGCGGCGAGGCTCGCGGCGAGACCAACGCCTGCGCTCGAGAGTCCAATGATCGTCCAGGTCGATGCCGACTCGCCGCGGTCCACGCTCGCTGCGACCGGTTCGCTGAGCGCGCGCTCGGCGTCGGACGACGCGCGCGGGTCGCGTTCCTCAGCCTCGATAACTCGCGGAGCTTGTGCATCGGCCACCGCGTTCGATCCACGACTCGCCTGCGCGACGTGTGTCGGAGGCGGAGCCTGCGCCTCAATCAGCACGAACACGGCCGTGCGTAGCGCCAGTTCATCCGCTGCGCCCTTTGCGCCGAGCGTCACGAATGCCTTCGCCATCGGCGCACCGTCGTCCACACGAAAGCGCTCCGCGACCACCACGGGAGCCGACTCATCGGCCTCGTCGGTGAGCGAAACGAGGACGAGCTCGCTCGCGCCGACGATTCGCGCCGCCTCGAGCCCGTCATGGACACGGCGCGAGCGTTCTTGCGGCATCGACTCGTAGCGCAGCGAAAGATCGAACGCGGTCTGCACGACGCGGTCGAGCTTGGTGTCGACGCGCACGACCGCGCGGTTGCCGCTCAGGACCGCTCGATGGACCCGGCCCGGCTCACCATCGTTGCACTCGACTTGCACGCGGTACTCGCCGGAGGAGAGGCGCGCGAGCTCCTTGGGCGTCGTGCCGAGATTGCGTCCATTGACGAGCACCGCGCAGCCTTGCGGCTCGCTTTCGATTCGCAACGAGCTCGGGTCGCGCGACAACAGCTCCGCTTCGGCCTCCGCCAGCACGCCGATCACGTTCGGGGGATGCATCGTCGTGTCGGGATCGATGTCGGGCACGAGCCTGCGACACTCGAGCGCTTGGCGCCGCGCCTTCTCGCGATCGCGGTGCTCCAAGTGTCCGCGCACGAGGAACATGCACGCATCCAGGAGGTGTCGCGCCGCGCGCGTCTCACGATTCAGCGACTCGAGTGCCTTGCCCGCGCGTTGCATCGCGCGCTGGACGTCTTCTTCGGCGCGAGCGTGGAGACCGCTCGCGATGTGGTAGAGCGCTTGCTGCGCGTCACGGGCCAGACCGTCCACGTCCGAAGCGTTGATCGCGATCGGCGGCGACGATCCACGCTGCTCGAAGAGCCGCTTGGCTTCTTCGGGCTGCAGCACGAGGCGCCCGCGCGCTTCCAGCTCGCTTACGAGAATCTTCGCCCCGCGGCGCGCTGCGTGTCCGGGATTTCCGGTCTGCCCGCTGGTCGAGGGCACGACGAGCCAGCGCTGCGCTTGCGACCGCGGCGCTTGCGATTGCGCAAGCGCGCGCGGCTGATCGCCGAACGCGATCGCGCACAGCAGCGCGCTGCACACGAGCGCTCGAGCTCGCGCGTTAACGGCTATGGCCACGTAGTAATCTCGGTAGGAGTGACTTGGAAGGTACCTACCGCGATATCGCCGATGCCCAGCTGCCCGTAATAGTTGTCACCCCAGCAGTACACCGCGCCAGTCGCGACCCGCATGCAAGTCCCGGTCGCGGCCGATCCCGCGTGGACCGAGATCGCCGGCGGCAGGTCCTGCATGAGCACGGGCGTCGGCGTCGTGCTGGCTTGCGTGTCGCCGCTGCCGAGCTGGCCTCTCGAATTGTTGCCCCAGCAGTACGCGCTCCCATCGCGCAAGACAGCACAGCTGTGCTGGCTAGCGCAGGCGACGCTGCGAACATCCTCGAGCGC
>JAYUYY010000086.1:0-2968 GCA_043752225.1 Sandaracinaceae bacterium
GGCGGCAAGCCCGCGTCGCGCGACTACCGCGTGATCGGCATCTTCGAAGCGGGCTTTCAGGAGTACGACAGCCGCTTGGTCTACATGGATCTATACGAAGCCCAGATCTTCCAAGACCAAGGCGACACCGTGGTCGGCGTCGAGATCCGCTTGCGCGACATCGAGCGCGCGAGCGAAGTCGCGTTGACGCTCGAGCGCGAGCTCGGCGGCGGACCGTTTCACACGATGGATTGGAAGGAGCTCAACCACAATCTTTTCACTGCGCTCGAGGTGCAGAAGGTGATGCTGAGCTTGGTGATCGCCACGATCATTTTGGTCGCCGCGTTCAACGTGATCGCGACGCTGATCATGGTGGTGCTCGAGAAGCGCCGCGAGATCGCGATCCTCAAAGCGATGGGGTCGAAGGACAGCGCGATCCTTCAGGTGTTCATGGTCCAGGGCGCGGCGATCGGGGTGGTGGGAACAGCGCTCGGCCTGATCCTGGGCGGTGCCGTCTGCGCGTACCTGACGGTGTTCGAGTTTCCGCTCGACCCGAAGGTCTACTTGATCGACCACCTGCCGATTCGCACGACCGCGAGCGAAGTGATCGTGACCGTGCTGGTCGCGCTCGGCATCTGCATCGCCGCGACGCTGATCCCGAGCTACTGGGCCGCACGCACGCTGCCGGCCGACGGCATTCGGCCTCAATAATAGGGAGAACGTACGCCGTTCTCCCTCCCCGCCGGCAAAGCCCAATCCACACGAGAGCGGCCCTCCCTCTCACGAGGTGAGCGAAGCTCACCCTTGGTTGGGGACGGTTTCCTAGGCGTGCAGCTCACTGCACCCGGAACTGAGCGGGATGGCGGGCCATTTCGATCGGTTTAGTGTGTGGCCGGGTAGGTAGAGCTGACGCTCACGTCTAGAATCTTCAGACGGGTGGGTTCGGAGGCCTCGATGCCGGCAAAAATCGCGTGTTTGGCTGTGTTGTGCGCGATGGCCAGCGCTTGCTTGAGCGGGCAACAGAGCGCGAAGAGAGCGGAGAGCGCGCCCGGCGCATACGGCGGCGGCAGCGCGGTGATCGCGCTCGACCCGCCGATGAGCGGCCCGCCCGAGCGCGATGATCGCAAGGCGCCGATCGTGCGCGTCGCGGTGTTCGGCTCGTCGAGCGAGCCGGTCGCCGTTCCATATATCTATGGCTACCCGCTGTACGCCGACGGCTCGGCTCGCGATGGCGTGCGCTTGATGCGCCAGGACAACTGGACCGGCTTCGAGCGCGACGAGCAGAACGGCGAAGACGGCCTCACGCACGTGGTCGAGCATCTGCCGGCGCTCAACTGCCAGTTTCTCGGCATCCAAGAAGACATCGGCCGCTACGTGCCGCAGTCGGTCGAGTGCGCGCTGCCGATGGGCAAAGAGCGCGGCGGCGCGCGGCCGGTCGTCGGCGGCATCGTTCCGGGCATGAAGCCCGCTGCGGTGTTGAGCGACCCGGCGTTGGCGAAGGCTTTTCTCGGCGAGTGGCATGCGAAGACGCCAGGCTTCGACAGCGGCACGGGCATTGGATACTTCGACACGCCGCACGGCCTGCTCGGCTTCGGCTTCAAGAACGGGCGGCTCTCGACGGTGAGCTTCGTGTTTGCTGCGACTGAAGCGGCGTGGCGGGCGCCCGAGCTTTGGCTCGAGCCGGCGGGGTATTCGCAATGAGCGCGCGCGCGAACGTGCTGCTGATCGCGAGCGTGTGGCTGTGCTGTGGCGCGAGCTCTGCGTATGCGGCGCCGCAACACACCGCGCCGAGCGCGTGGGCCGCGATCGAAGGCGCCGTGCAGACGCGCAAGGTGTGCGTGATGCGCTTTCCGGGCAAAGGCGGCGATCCGTTGCGCCAGGTCGTGCTCGACGCGCTCTCGCAACACACGGAGGTCGAGGTGATCGGCGTCAACGACGTCGAGGTGTCGGCGAAGCGCTTGGGCGTCTCGATGACGGATGAGCACGGGCGCGCGGTGCTCGGCGAAGATCTCGGCGTGTACGCGTGGGTCGATGGCGACGGCGCGCGCGGCGTCGCGTGGCTGAGCCTCTCGGATGGAAAGCGCTTGGGCGAAGTGAAGTTTGCGAGCTCGGAAGCGCGCTCGGGTGATGCCGCGAACGTCAAGGTGTGGAGCGCGCTCGGCCACTTCGTGAGCGACGTCGCGTTGCGCGATCACGTGGTCGCGCGGCGGAGCGCATCGGCAGAGAGCAAGCTCGCAGCGGCTGCGGCCGAGCAGCAAAAGCAAGTCGAGCTGGCGCTGCAACGCATGGAGCGCCGCAACAAGCACCTCGCGAAGCTGCAACTGCGCGCGGCAGAGGTGCTGCGCGCGCAGACCGATGAAGTGACGCACCAGCAAACACTGGCGCTCGAGCGCGCGCGCGAGGCGGAAGCCGAAGCCGCACGCCAGATGGAGCTCGCGCGCAAAGCCGAAGCTGCACATCAGGTCGAGCTCGCCAAGCAAGCGGAGTCGGCGCGCCAGATGCAGCTCGCGCAGCAAGCCGCGATCGCGCGTCAGAACGAGCTCGCGTCGCAAGTGACCGCCGCGCGTCAAGCGGAGCTCGCGCGCCAGGCCGCAACGCCTCCACCGCAAGCGCAACCCGTGTGGCAGCAGCGCCCGGCACCTGTTTACGCTCAGCCCGCGTACACGCAGCAACCTGCGTACGCTCAGCCTGCGTACGCGCAGCAGCCGGTCTACGCGCAGCCTGTTTACACGCCGCCGCCGCAGCCCGTATACGCGCAACCCGTGTATGCGCAGCCCGTCGCGGCACCGCCGCCCTCGAACGCCGCACCGGTCTCACCCGAGACGCAAGCCTGGCTCGAACGCCGCCGCGCCGCGCAAGCCGCTCACTAGCGTCAACCTGCATTCGTGTTCGATTTGGTGCGAGAGCGAGCGCGCCCGCCCGCAGGAAAAACCGGAGCAATACTTCCTGTATTGCGAGGATTTTTCCGAGGACGTAAGCCGCTCTCGCG
>JAYUYY010000087.1:0-2968 GCA_043752225.1 Sandaracinaceae bacterium
AGACGCGCTGCTCGTCACGTTGCCGGATCTCGGTCAAGTGCTCCGCTTGCCCTTGCTCGACGATGGTCTGATCGATGAAGACGCGATCACGACTCTGCAGATGCCGCTCGACGCGCCGGTCGCAGCTGCGCCGGTCGAAGTCGACGAGACGTATTCGTTGCTCTGCGGCTACGAACGCCCGGCCGTACCCGCGGTCGCACCTCAGCCGGGGTTGCCGGCTGCAACGGCCGCGCGGCCGGTCGCACTCACGATCGACAGCTCGTGCGACGGAACCGCGTGCGCACCGCGCGTCTTGGTCGCGGACGAAGCTCTGCCCGTGTTGCACGTGATCGATCTCGCCGCGCTCGCGGCGGGCGGCTCCGCGCTGCTGGCGCCGATCGCGACCGGAGCGCCCACGCGAGCGGTCGTGGTCACGCCGCGCGTTCCGAAGTTTTCGTACGAAGCGCCGATCGGACGCGGCACCGACGAGACCGACGATCATCGCGCGGAGCGCGAAGCTCGCGACGAGCGCCAAGGTCAGAGCACGTACTTCGTGTACGCGATCGATGCGACCGACGGCAGCGTGATCGCGCTCGAGAACGACCAGGTGCTCGCGGTCAACCACGACTCCCACGCGCGCGCCGATCGGGTGCCGGTCGCGGGACGCGATCTCGCGGCGACGCCGAACGCGCTCGCGCTCGAGGTGATCACGCCGCTGTTCGACCTCGAGGGCGATTTCGACCAACAGATCCTTCCGAACGAGGACTCGTCGCAAATCGACGACGATGCCGAGCTGTTCTGCACCGACGCGAACCATGAAGAGATCTCGCCGCGGCGTTTGCGCGGCGTGTTCCTCACGGTCGCGATGGGTGACGGCACCGTGCGCGTGATCGACGTGCACGACATGGAGCTCGGCGTCTGCCGCAGCTGTCCGAGCGATATCGAGGGTGAGATTGGAGCGCCGGTGCTGATGCGCCACCATCCGCGCCTGACCACCAACTTCGTCTCGCCGACCGCGAGCGATCGCGAGCAGCTCAAGCCGTTCGCGCGAGCGCTCTATCAGGTCGAAGGCGTCACCTTTCCGCTGCGAGCGAATGGCACGACCTCGACGCCGGACGCGCCCGGGCTCGAGTGCATCGCGTGCGATGACGGTCGACGCCAAGCGTTTCCCGATCCGGAAGATCAAGAGCTCAGCGATGGCGGCCTCGAAGACAGCGGCGTCGACGGCGGAGAAAGCGACGCGGGCGCGGCGAATGCTGGCGCGCTCGATGCCGGCGCCGTGCAAGACGATGCCGAGCGCAGCTGCACCGCCGAGCGCAGCGCGCTGGTCTGCGCGACGCCCGATCCCTGGGTGCTCACGCCCGAAGAGCTGGTCTTTGTGTTCGAGGCGACGATCCCTTCTACGCAGGGTGGAGATGGCCGCTTTGCTTTGCCGGGCGACGCTGACAATCAGACCGGCGCGCTCGAGCTGATCGGCAACATCGCGTTCTGCAACGCGGGCGTGCTCGGTGCATCGGACATCGCAGCAGCACGCGATGAAGCGAGCTGCCACCCGGACACCTTGTCGGTCAAGCCCGATCAGCTCGTGATCCGCTCGCAGCCGCTGTCGGAGGAGCGCCTTCGCGAGCTCGGCGACGAGCGTTTGCAAGGACTCGGCGAAAACCTCGATCAGCTGAACGAAGTGATCGAGCGCTGCCAAACGGTGCGCGAAGCGCTGGCCTTGAGTGAGCCGCCGATCATCGCGTTCGACGTTCTGGCTGCATTCGAGGATCGGATCGCGATCTCGCCCGGTCTGAACAATCTCAAGGTCGGGCTCGCGCAGAGCTACTTCGACGTCATCGCGTGCTTCGGCGCCGGGCCTTATGCCTTCGACGTGCGCACGCAGGGCAGCTTCGCGGTCAGCAGCACGCGCCAGGGCTTCGCGCACCACGTGATCCCGGACGACAATGGCCGTTGTGTCGTCGATCCCGCGGCCAGCCCGCTCAAGACCGGTCGCGCGTGGCCCGGCTGCATGTTCCGCAACGAGCGGACGCAGCTCAAGCTGGGTTTGCTCCGCGACGAGACGAACGTCGTCGTCGATCCGCCAGCGAATGCGTTGCTCGACATTCAAGTCAGCACCAACGGCGGGTTGCTCAGCTTCGACGCGCGCCAGCCGTACCGCGGCGTGAGCTCGATCATCCCGTCGCGCTTGCGCTACAGCGAGACCAACCGCGAGCTGTACCTGGTGGACACTCACCTCGGCGGGCTGATACCGATCACCCTCGATCCGTTCCCGAGCGCCCCGACTCGATCGTTCTACTGAGCGCGCATTCGCTGCGTAGTCGCGCGAGGCGCCACGCTTAGCAACGCGGCCCTTCGCACGTGCCTTCCGATCGCCCCAAGCCTCCATCGAACAAGCAAGGTCGCCGCTCCCCGGCGATGCAGCAGTTCTTTCAGGCCAAGCAGGAGCATCCGGACACGCTGCTGTTTTTCCGGATGGGCGACTTCTACGAGATGTTCTTCGAGGACGCGGTCCTCGCCTCGGAGCTGCTCGATCTGACGCTGACCTCGCGCGGCAGCGACGAAAACGGCATCTCGATCCCGATGGCCGGCGTGCCGCACCACGCCGCCACCACGTACATCGCGCGGCTGCTCGCAAAAGGGCAGCGCGTCGCCGTGTGCGAGCAGATGGAGGACCCCTCGAAGGTGAAGGGCGTCGTGCCGCGCGCGGTCGTGCGCGTGATTACGCCCGGCCTCGTGCTCGATCCGGACGCGCTCGACGCGCGCGCCGAGAACTATCTCGCGAGCGTGAGCGGCGAAGATGTCGGTCCCTTCGGGCTGGCGCTCGTCGAGCTCTCGACCTCCGAGGCGCGCGCGTGCGAGCTGCAGACGCGCGGCGAGGTGGTAGCAGAGCTGGTGCGGCTCGGTTGCCGCGAAGCGCTGCTCGACGAGCGTCTGACCGAAACAGGTCAAGCGCTGCGCCGCGCATTGCCGGAGCTCGCGCTGCGGC